>JAJFUH010000118.1 GCA_021372535.1 bacterium | reverse complement strand
GGAGTATATTTACCTTATACCATTACCCATTACCCATTCAGGTTATAATCATCACCTCCTTGATTAACCCGAAGGTACTATCAAAATTTTTAAATCTAACATAAATGAATGATTTTTTAACTCTACCCAAGTGAACGATTTTTATGATAAACACTTGTTATAAGCTTGTCAAGCCTAAAAACACAATTACGTTTAAAAAAAGTTTTTTTTTACTGATTTCTCCCTGTATCAATGAACAATTACGCATTATAACACGCCAAAAAATGCACTTTTTCAAAATATAATAAAGATTTCACTTCATCTCGCCGATACATGTCTTCATCCCGAGCAATTCGCTCCGTAAAAGGATCAGAAGCGCGGTGTATTCATCGTGAAGTCACTGACGCCCATTCGATTTTACAGAAAACTCCGTCCGCCGTATATCAGGCGCATCTGCTATACAAGCGCTTCCGATTCCTCACGGGCTATTTTACACCACCGTCTGACATTCTCAGGATTGTTGCCGATTGTATGGTTATCCTTCATAATTATTTCCACATGGCAGTCACCGATGACTTTCAGTGTTTTTCTGAGTTCGGTGCGCACGAAATCCTCATCCATGAACGGTACGGCAAGGTGCGCCGGATTCGGTTTCAATGAAAATATATACCTTTTGCCGAGTTGCTCCGCCATAACGGCGGGATTCGCCCAAGGTGAAACGGAAACTCTCCGGAGACGAGGAATTTTTTCGATGATATGCCACCGTCTGTCAAGAGGTTCGCAGCAGCCGTAACAGTTGAGCCCGAACCGTTCAAGAATGGGAAGCTGATACGGAAAAATAAATTCCTCAAACATGTCCGGCGACCATGTCGTAGTTTCCTGGCTTTCGGCGAATCCCCACATATCGCAGGTCCGCACTCCGGTGCCATCGAAGTCGTCCAGCGGCAGTTCAGTCGTCCAGCCGAATCCGCCCGATCCGACATAGGTTCCGTCATTGTTGAGGCTTAACAGGCCGTTGTTCTCAAGAAACTGAAGCCTGGCAAGATGCCCGTCGCGCAGAAATCCCATCAGAACATGAAGCATCTCAGGATTATCATACACATCATACATGACCTGGCAGAGTCCGCGAAGATTGACAAGCGTCCATGTCATCCCGAGCGTCCACCACCATTTCCCCTTGAGCCGGACTGTCAAAAAATCTCCGAGAACATCCACGGCCAGCGACTGCAATGCAGCGGTTGCCTCATAGTCCACTTCAATACGGGGAAACCGGAGCTTGTTCATGTCATCATACGACTTCAGGGGGGATTCCCAGACATAGGAACCGCCATCCGAGCCGCCGGTTTTTGTTTCATGCACACCCCAATCGGTCTCTGTATATACATGGGGAATGGTGAAACAGGATTCGCACACACGGTCATCGCCCATTGAGTCTGCCCAGAATATTTCCTTACGGAGGGTCATCTCCCACTCGCGGGCAAGCTGACCGCCGCATTTCAGATCATCCCCTCTGATAATTTCGTTCCAGCCGTTTTCAGGATCGCAAAAAACGAGCGGCCTTGTCTCATGGAGAGCATTGTGACGGTACCAGAGGTCACGGCGCCGGTCCTCATCGGGTCGTGCGGCGAGCTCCGCAGTCCGCGCCGCAAGTTCACGGATGATAACCCTGTCGTTGCGGTCTATGAAAAGGTGCGCAGTATCGTAAGTTTTACCGACAAGCGATGCCTGTGTCTGGTCTGTCATTGATACAACACTTATGTTTGAAACATGATTTTTAGTGGAAAGCATGATATATGCATAAAATCCGTTCCCTATCTTGAACGAATTCTGTCACTCAGGAATATTCACATAATAACTTATTTCATTTACCCATGTAATGGATTGGCGCCATAAACTCATTGTCTACTTTAATCACACATTCATGTCCGACAGTTGCTTTTTCAAAAACAAGCCGTGTATCGGAGAAAAGATCGTTGTTCTCAGCTTTTAAATGCATAGCCGTATACCGACAGTACTCGGAATCTATTTCGACACCTATACTGTTACGTTTTGTTTTGAGTGCGGCTATCATTGTCGTACCTGATCCGCAAAAAGGATCGAGAATTGTGTCTCCGACAAATGAAAACATACTTACGAGCCGTGTTGCCAGTTCCAAAGGGAATGGAGCCGGGTGTCGTTTGGTCGAAGCGCCGGGTATGTTCCAAATCTGCTGAAACCACCGGTCGAAATCTTCTTTGGATATCCTGCTTGCATCTCGTTGCGTTTCAGAAGGATTACGGTATCCACCCGGTTTACGCTGCATAAGAATAAATTCAATATCGTTCTTGATAATAGCATTGGGTTCGTAAGGTTTTCCGAGAAATTTCGATCCATTCGGTACTTCATACGATGCATTGGCAATTTTATGCCAGATTATCGGATTGAGGTTGTCAAAACCGATCCGGCGGCATATAACACAAATATCGGCATGAAGTGGAAACACGAGATGCCTGCCGAAATTACGCCTTGAAACACATACATCGCCGACAACGCATACAAGCCGGCCACCAGGGACTAAAATTCTGAATACGTGTCTCCATACTTTTTCAAGTTCGGCAAGAAAATCCTCATAATCCCGAATGTGACCCAACTGATCGATATTTTCGTTATATTTCTTGAGATTCCAGTAAGGAGGCGATGTCACAACGAGATGTACCGACTCGTCATTAATAAAGCTCAAGTCTCTCGCATCACCGTTGATCAACCTGTGAATAGTCAGTGGCATCGTATCATACGAAGGTTTTAACATAGCCCATCATCATTTTGATAAAGCGCTCAACCGAAAGGTCTTGCGCCGGTATTTTGAAGTGACCGTTGAGACCGTCTCGTTTTGTTGAAGTAATAAAAGCCGATGCCGTGTAATGACGTTCCAGAACAAGCTTTCGGCAAAATAACTCATAACGCAACATATATGAAGCACCGATAAATTCAGGCAATACTCTGAAGTGCGGTTCCTGAACGCCTACCGGTCGCGTAGATGCTTCGCAGTCTTCAAGCATAAAGAAGTAACCAAGAAATGGCTGTGAACTACCGTGGTATGCGTGTTCGCGAAAAGCTGTCCAAAGGTCAATCGCGCTTCCCAATGCTTCCTCTGTACGATTATTGAAATTATTACCGAAAGAAGGTCCCACCTGAGATTTCGCTTCCAAAGCTGTAATCAGGGTTTGGTCTTTAACAACCAACAAATCCCATTCCTTTGTTGGCCTGAAGAATCCGGGAAGTTCAACGGCTTTCTTACGAAAGATATACTTTTCAGGAATTCCAGTTTGAATAATCATTTCTGTGAATAAATTGATAAAACCATCCATCTGGGCACCGCCGGTAACAGCGCTTCGCAATCCGTGATCGGTTTTGCCGCTTTGTTCCTGCCTGCCCCGCTGAACAGATCGTGTCTGCCAATAATAAGCAACTGCCTGTCTCGTTCGCTCGGTCAGTTTTTCGAAAATCTGGCTGTTGTCCATAATACTCATGCTATTGTTAGTACTATTGAAGAGAAAATTGAGGAAATAAATTTTTTGTTATCTTCGACTGTTTTAAATAATAACATAAAAAGTAGAACAGTGGCAATGTTTTTTATATATTAACTTGAAAGATACAATCTATATCTCTATGCAAACTCATCGAACGGGGACTGGAGCTTATAAACACCATATCCACCTTTTCAATTATTTAAAAAAAGAGAGATTCACCAGTGACAACATCACAAGGCCTATCGAAGAAAATCGTAGCTCTTGCGGCGGCAGCCCATGCGGATGATATCGAGTTCATGATGGCTGGTACCCTTCTCCTGCTTAAAGAGGCGGGAGCAGAGATTCACATGTGGAATCTCTCGAATGGTCACTGCGGCTCAAACACCCTCGATACCGATGAAATCATCTGCGCGCGGTGGAGCGAAGCGCAGGATTCGGCCCGCCTAGCGGGAGCTATAATTCATCCGCCTATTACCGGAGACATCGATATCATATACGAAAAAAGCCTCATCGCGCGGGTTGGCTCAGTCATTCGCGCCATCAAACCCTCGATTCTGCTCATACCATCCCCGCACGACTACATGGAGGATCACCAGAACGCGTGCAGACTCCTTGTGACAGGAGCTTTCACACGGGGTATGCGTAACTATGTCACCGATCCGCCCGTCGATCCGTATACAGGCCCTGTGGCGCTCTATCACGCCATGCCGCACGGTCTCCGCGACAGCCTGCGAAAACGTATCAGGCCCGGACAGTATGTGGACATTACCGGAGTTCTCGCGCAAAAACGTGACATGCTTTCACAGCATCGCAGCCAGAAAGAATGGCTTGACGAGTCGCAGGGAATCGGTGCCTATATAACGCTCATGGAATCGTTCGCCCGTGAGCTCGGTTCCATGTCGGGACGTTTCGGTTACGCCGAAGGATGGAGACGTCACGCTCACTGGGGTTTTGCGGCAGAGGATTTCGATCCCCTTTCGGATATACTCTCCGAAGCATGTTATACCGACCCGGAATACGAACAATCACTCGAATCTTAATAAGCCTCAGGAGGCACTCATGGCTCGACCGATCAGTAAAGTTGCACCCGACTGGTGGGATTATACAACACTCGACCCTGAAATCATCGGTGATGTCGTAAAGCTCCGAGCAGGGGATCTGCTTGAACTTTCACGGCCCGGTTTTCGGGTATCGTTTTACGATACCCTCGAGGAATTTTATCTTGCCGAGGCGCTCGAGTACATCGAGGCATGGAAACAGGCAACCCCTGACAATCCGGCAGGTATCTGCGGTCCCATCGGTCCAACCGAACAGCTTCCCCTCGTCGCCCGCATTGTCAACAGCACCGGCATGAAACTCCACGACGCGCACTTCTGGGGTATGGACGAGTGGGTGGAGAACGGCAGACCCGTTCCGCCAACCCATCCCCTGTCATTCGAAAAGGCCGACAGGGAGCTCTGTTTTGACCGAATCGATCCCGCACTCAGAATGCCCGACAGCCATCTCCACTTTCCGACACGTGACCTTGAGGCATATTCGAGAAGTTTCGACGATATCCGCTGTGTTGTCATGCAGGGCGGCCAGGGAGAGGTGAAACACTGGGCGTTCAACGATCCGCTGCCCCGTAAAGGTACACACAGGGACGAGCCGCCGTCGCCCGAAGAGTATCGCAGGCTCGGAACGAGGATTGTCGATCTCCATCCCATGACGGTCATTCAGAACGCACGGACATCCGGCGGCGGTAATGTGTCCATGGTTCCGACCCAGGCGGCATCGGTGGGCCCGGTGGAAACATGGAAGGCTGAAAAGGTTTCTATCTGGCACGCTGGCAACCACGACAATCCCTTCGGTATACGGCTCACCGCATTCATGATTTCAAAAAAGATACCCGATTCTTCGGTACCCATGTCACTCCTCGCCGATCATCCCAATGTCCATTTCCATTACTACCGCAGGGGAATCGGCAGTGTCGGAACCGAAATGCACTGAGATACATATTATATATAATGTTATAAACCTTATTCTATGCTCTTTGAATTTTTTCCCGATCAGGAACGGAATATCAAAAGCGGAAAATTGTTGCTGCCATGAGAAAACTCCTGAAATATATAGCCCCGAAGTCATTCAATGACGGCCTTTACCGGTGCAACACGCTGGGGAAAAAACTGGCAGGCGGAAGAGCTGTGGAACGATTCCTCGATGTCGGATGCGGAGACGGCAGGCTCACCATGGAATTCGCTGAGATTGCTCAGGCGAAGGAACTCTATGGCATTGAATACGTTGATGAATTCCGGCAGGAAGCCGAAAAACGGGGAATCCGGTGCAGCAGGCAGGATTTGAACGGAAGATGGGATTTCGAGGACGATTTTTTCGACCTTATCCTCTCGAGCCAGAACATCGAGCACCTCCACAACACACGGCTTTATCTCGAGGAAAGTTATCGCTGCCTGCGGGAAAACGGGCGGCTCATCGTTCTCACCGAAAACCTCGCTTCGTGGGCGAATATCTGGGCGCTCGTATTCGGCTGGCAGCCCTTTTCCACCACAAACATAAACGGCTGGAGTGCGGGCAATCCCCTCATTTGGCACAGCGACCTGCCGCGAGACGAGGAATTCATAAGCACATGGCAGGATACCGGTGTGAGCGGAACGGTCGGGCATGTCCGCGTCCTCGCATACCGCGGACTGAAAAACCTCTTGGAAAAGACCGGCTTCAGAAATGTGCGGGTGTTTTCACGGGGATACCTGCCGCTCTGGGGAAGTCTTTCGGATGCGCTCTGCACCATCGACAGGCGGCACGGGCATTTCCTCATCGCTACGGGACTCAAATGAAGCGCAATACCATGCCCCCATATAAAATGAAATTACAAATACACGCAATCCTTTCCGGAGGTATGCGATGATCGAGAAATCCGATATCTTGAGGTACAGAACGCCAGAACATGATGTCAGCCTCATATTCCCGCAGCGGTGGTCCTCACGGGCATTGAGCGGGGAACCAATAGGCGAGGAGGAGCTCATGACTCTTTTAGAGGCGGCGCGCTGGGCGCCCTCATCATACAATAACCAGTCATGGCGGTTCCTGTATGCCAGACGGGAGACACCCGCTTGGGAGACGTTCTACGGTCTCCTGAGCGACTATAACAGGAAGTGGGCCGGAAATGCCGCGGTTCTCATCGTCGTTATCTCCAAAAACACCTTCGATTTCAACGGGAAACCATCGCGTACCCATTCGTACGATACCGGCGCGGCGTGGATGAGTCTGGCGCTCCAGGGTTCCATAAACGGACTTGTCGTCCATGGTATGCAGGGTTTCGATTACGACCGTGCTAAAGAAAAACTCAGAATCCCCGATGGTTATACCGTGGAGGCAATGGCCGCGGTCGGCCGGCCGGGCAGAAATGAAGACCTTCCCGAGGACATCCGAAAGGGCGAAGCGCCGAACAGCCGTAAAAAGATTGAAGAATTTGCCTTCGAGGGCGGATTCCCGGAATAAAAGACCGGGAAATCACATTATCGGCGTAATCAGCGCTTCAGACAATGTCCTCCGACACAATAACGGCTTACAGCTATTCCTGTTTCACCAGCTCGATATACCGGGATATATAATCTTTTTGATCATTTCACCCTCCATAATCCATTATCATATATGTTTCCGAAAAAAAACTCTTCCGTTTCATATTGAATCTTGACTTTTATCTGTACGATTGCGTTTTTTCATGGTTAAATTGTTGTAACAACGGAAGGATCATCAATGAATTCTATCATCAGGCTTCTTCATGTATTAAAACTGTATACGCCGCTCAAGTCAATAGCGGAATTGCTGACACCGCTCAATCCTGCATACCGTCACCGCAGGAAAGCGATGAAAGCATTCTATGCGGAATTCATTCATGAAGATGATATATGCTTCGATATCGGAGCCAACATCGGGAACAGGTCAGAAGTATTTCTTGAGCTCGGCGCACGGGTTGTCGCTGTGGAACCGCAAGGGGCATGTGTGGAAAAACTGAAAAGAAAATTCGGAAATAATCCACGAATTACAATAGTTCCCGCTGCTGTCGGAGAGGTCGAGGGCGAAGCCGAACTTCTGGTCAGCAATGCTTCCACCATCTCCTCGCTCTCACGGGAATGGATAGACCGGGTAAAAGAGAGTGGCCGTTTTTCATCGTACAGCTGGGATAGAACCGAAAAGGTACCGATCACGACTTTTAACCGTCTCATCGAAAAACACGGCACCCCGGCTTTCACCAAAATCGATGTCGAGGGTTACGAATCGAGCGTCATGAAGGGATTGTCCGGACCGGCCGGAATAATCTCCTTCGAATTTACCCCCGAATTCATAACCTCCGCTCTCGATTCGATAGACCATCTCGACAGCCTAGGCGCAGTCGAATTCAATTATTCGACAGGAGAGACAATGTGTCTTGCACAGTCTCAATGGATTAACGCCCGGGAGATGCAGAGTCTCCTCCTCTCGCTGCCCGACAAAACAATTTTCGGCGATGTCTATGCCCGGTTCGGATAAATCAATAGATGTATAAAACTTCATGTTTTTACTGAAATAATAAATGCATACCATTAGGATACTCAATAAAGACTTATTATATTAGTTTTCGCATTTTTTATCAGTATTACCGGACAGTTTATAAAAGAGTTCTTTTTTAATAAGGAATAACCGGTGAGTACACACAGCCCCGTCTCTCACAGAGGCTTTTTCACCAGTAGTGGAGTATTTATTCTTCTCAACGCCGCGGGCATGGCATTCGAGCTTGGATTCAACGGAGTTGTGGCACGGCTCCCGGGCGACGGCTTCGGGATTTTCGAGACTCTTTTCAATGTGTTCTTCATAATCACGGTGCCGCTTGTAAGCATCCAGCTCATGGTGAGCAAGGAAGTCTCGGCTCTCATGGCTACCGGGAAAAAGGGTCAGGCCCGGTCGTTTGTCAAACGCTCTTTTATGTATATAGGCGCGATAGGCATAGCCATCATGGCCGTCGGTCTGGCCGCTTCGGGTTTTATCGCCCGTATCATTCATATCGGAAGCACCGTGCCGGTCATACTCCTCATGATTATCATCGGATGTTACATACCGTTTCCCGTACTGCTCGGAACAATCCAGGGATTAAAAAAGTTCTATATCTTCGGGCTGCTTGCCCTTATCTGGGGAATTTTGAGATTCTCCGCCGGTGTCACAGGATTGTACGTTCTGGGAAAAGGACTGAACGGTATCATGACCGCACTTATCGGAGCGGTTGCACTCATCGTGTGTCTTGCATACGTATGGTCGCGTGATGTTTTCGGAATTCCGGAACAGGAACTTGACAGATCGGACTTCAGCCGCGCATATGGTTTCGTTCTTCCCATTGCGGTTACGCTCTTCTGTGTTACCGTTCTCCGAAGTATAGATATGGTATTCGCAAACCGTTTTTACGCAGGCGATACGGCTGTTAATGCTTATGCATGCGCGGCCAAGGTCGGAAAGGCGTTTTTCACCCTTACGGGAATCATCATGATTATGTTTCCGTATGTATCCGAAGAAAAAAGCCTCAACCGGAATCCGTTTGTCTATCTTGCCAGAAGCCTTGTCGTCACGGTCGGTCTTTCGTCCGTCGGAATACTGGTCTCACTGATTTCACCGGATTTCGTCATAAAAATAATCATGGTCGGCAAATACATTCCTGGCGCCGAAAACCTCGTAAGAGCTGTAGGCATCGTAATCATGCCGGTTTCGATCATTTATATTACCGCTAACTACTTCCTTGCGCAGCACAGGGCCGGTTTTATTCCCATTCTTCTGTCCGGAATGGTGTTCCAGATCGTGCTGATACTGTTGTACCACGACACCCCGTTTCACCTGCTCGCGGCAGTTGGCATCGCCAATTATATTATCCTGCTGATTATGGGAATATTCCTGCTCAGAGAGCAACGGCGGCTCACGACCGTCTCCGCGGGAGATTCGTAAACCGGCGCCGTCTTTTCACCATGAAATCAGAGATATCGATGAGTCCTGCTACAGACAGACAGAATCTCCTGACACCCGAACGGCTCAACCATCTGATCGACCGGTTCCCCGGCTGCCGGATAGCCGTTATCGGGGATTTTTTTCTCGACAAGTATCTCGATGTCGATCCGGCGCGTACGGAAATAAGCATCGAAACCGGTAAAACCGCCCATCAGGTCACCGGCGTCCGTCATAGCCCCGGCGCGGCCGGCAACGTCGTGAAAAACCTTGCATCCCTCGGAGCGGGAAAACTCCATGCGGTAGGCCTGACGGGTGATGACGGCGAATCCTTTGAGCTCCGCGCGGACCTCGAAGCCCTCGGCTGTTCAACGGGCGGACTTTTCGCATCGGGCGACATTGTGACCCCGACATATATCAAGCCACGGGATATCACCGTAAAAGGGCTTGAGGGAGAATACGAGCGGTATGACATCAAAAACCGCATGCCCATTCCACCGTTTCTCCACCGGCGGGTTATTGAGGCTCTTGACAGGGTACTGCCTGATGTCGACGGTGTCATCATCGTGGACCAGACTGAAACACCGGGATGCGGAGTAATTGACGATACTGTCCGCTGTGCCCTTGCAGAACGGGCGGCCCGTTATCCCCGCACCGTATTTTTCGCGGACAGCCGCACAAACATACAGGATTTTCACAACATTACCATAAAACCGAATCAATTCGAAGCAATGGGAATTATCAATCCGGTTCCCGGAAAAGGGATCGGACTTGATATTCTGGAAAAACAAATCCGTCAGCTCCGTAAAAAAGCGAATGCACCGGTTTTTCTGACCTGCGGAGAAAGAGGCATCCTGGTCAGCGACCCTGTTCCTGCGAGTGTTCCCGCGGTCAGACTGGAAGGCCCCCTCGACACAACCGGAGCCGGAGACAGTGTCTCCGCGGGAGTAGTCCTTGCCCTCGTTTCAGGCGCATCCCTTATCGAGGCAGCGGTTGTCGGCAATCTCGCGGCTTCCGTAACGGTCGAGCAGCTTGCCACAACAGGCGTCGTTCTTCCGGGAGACCTGCCGCCGCGCATCGAACAATGGCTTTCCCAATCGTAACGTCGCTATAACGACCGTCTTTTGTCCGTAGAATTATCCGATGTTCACAGGATACCACTTTTCTCACAGGAATTGACAAGTGAAAATCACGGAAACCACTCCATAAGCACAATCAGCGATTCAGACATCCACGCCACGATAATCAACGTCACATCATTTAATCACCTGTATCGGCTGTCCCGGCTAAATCACATAAAAAAAGGTCCGGCACAGAGGCCGGACCTTCGTATTCTCACCGTAATCGTTGCCGACTACTTGAGTAATGTCATCTTCATGGTTCTGGTGAGGTTGCCGGTCTTGACGGTGTAGAAGTATACACCGGCGGAGAATCCGGTTGCATCCCAGGTCACGGAGTGCTTTCCGGCACCCATAAACTCGTTTGCAAGTGTATCAACCTTCTGACCGGCCACATTGTAAACATCGATTGCAACTGTGCCGGCTTCAGGAACCGTGATATTGATGGTTGTGGTCGGGTTGAACGGGTTCGGGCTGTTCTGATCGACTGCAAATGCAGCCGGTCCGGCCTCGTCCACGCCGACTTCACTGGAAATAACACCCTTGATGGAATCATGAGCAACAAAGAAATACCCGGCAGGGCCACCCCACGGGGCATCGGTTCCACCGGAGCTCACGAAGTCCGAATACATACCGTCATACGGTGTATCGTCATCAACGAACGATGAGGAGAGTTTACCACCGGCAGACTCACCTGCGTACGCATGATATCCGAGGCCGGTTCCATCGGGAGCATACAGACCGAAGGAAACAGCGCCCATGTCGAAGGACGGGAAAGCCGAGAAGAGATTGGCATCAGACTTGATCTGATATTTGTACGGACCGACGTTGTAGTCGTGGCATACCCACGGACGTTCGGCATCGGCTTCGAAATTATGGTCACCGGTATAGTCGCCGTTACCGTTGACCCATCTGTTCCAGTCTTCCTCATTCTCGCCTGCGGTCGGGACAACAACCTGGTTCATACAGGTGCTATGCGCGCCGAGGAATACATTATCGCCTCTGACATCGAACTTGTTCGGACCGCTGGCAGCCTGGCCACCTTTTTCGCCGTCACTGAGATGAACCCACCACTTGGAGAGGTCGATTCTGAACTGCTCGGTACCATCGAGCGAGCTGATCATCACGAGTTCGGCTTCGGTCGATACGCCGGAATGGTCGGTGTTCGTGGCAGCAAGCAGGTCGCCTCCGACATACCGCATATCCTGCAGGGTCACCCACCAGCCGGTGCCGGTGTTGATGCCATACGTGAATTCGCCGCTGTCACCAAAATTGGTGTCTTTGACGGAATCACCGTTGGGTACCCATTTCCATTTGCGGACATGGCCGAGGAGGTTATTTGACGTGGAGAAATCAAAGTAATCATCGGCCACATACGGAGACTGAGAATAGGTGCACATATCCTGATAGCCGAGGAACTGGGTTGTTTCATAAAGTGTGGTGTCGAGAGGATCGCTGCCCAGAATCCACTTCTGGCGGACCCAGCGGACTTCCACTTCACCCTGATCACCGGTATCTTCGGAATTCTTCGTCGGTGAACCATATACCAGCGGCTTCGCAAGTTTGTTTCCCTTGAAGTCACGGGTATAGATGTTGGAATTCCGACCCATGTTAGGTGTCAGTACCGGGCATGCAAATACTTTTGCAGTTACATTGTCGTATGCCCAGATGTAATAGGTATAGGTTCCCTTCGGAACGACCTTGCCATCCTGGTCTTTCCCGCTCCAGGAAATGGTGTTGCTTCCGACAGCGAGCTGCTGTGCAGAAGACGCATAAATACAGGTGTCAATCTTGTTGACTGTATGCCAGCCGAGGTAACCGTTGACGACATTGTTAATGCCGTTCGCCTGATCCTTGGTGTATACGAGGAAAATGGCCATAGCAGGCGTACCGGTAACCTTAACCGGGATATCAAGTTTCGCACCACCAAAATCATATTTGATAGCACTTGCAGCAGACATCTTCATGACTGTCGGTGCAAAATTAGCGGCAAAAACAGTCGATGCTACAAATAATAAAGTAATAATCAAAATAAACTTTTTCACTTTTTCCTCCCCTTTCAAGAGAAATTAAATCCGATGTAATTCCTCTCGAATTACTCAGTGTTTACTTCTCTGATTTTGGAATACAAAAAGGACTACGTGCCAGCCATCACCCCCTTTATTAATTTTAGAATGTTAAGTGTCAGACAAATACAGTGACTTTTTACCACTTTGAATATAAATAAAAAACCACTTGTTCCTTGCTTTTCATTACTGAACATTAATAACGTAATGACAGAACATATGAAAAATTTTATTTCTTGTCAATTTTTTTTCTGGAGAAATGGCAGAACTGAAATGAATTTTTTATCGGAATCCCATATAAGCAACAATAATATACTGTTCGTTTCATTTTAGCAACAATAAAAAATATTTATTTGGTTATTTAAAGTTTTATTAGTTTGATCAATTCTCTGTTTTTTCAATGTTACGTTTTCTTTAATTGCTTTAAAAATATAGTGAAAACACTGTCTGCGATTTTATTCAATATTACTTGACTCAGGGCAACAATCATTTGATATATATAGGTATGCTCACAGTTTTTTTTCAAACATACTGTACAAATAAACTATAATTATCATGAGGAATTTTCCAATATTAGTCTTAGTATAATAATAATAATCAAAAAATTGTCAAGAGCGATAAAACAAAATTTTTCAAGGAAAGATAATCCTGTCTTTTTTCAAAACTCAATGACCTGGAGATTTAAGTGAATGACGCGGAGTAATTATGTTACAAATTCTTACGGTTGTGCGTTTTCCGGCTGCGACGCGGCGCGGAATGTGTAAGAATGTATTTGTAAATTATCTAGATGAGGTTCATGGAGCGAGGAGATGCTGCGCTGAAACAGGCATTAAACTCTCTTCCGTGACAATCTCAAGCTGTTCAGGATAACCGTTACGCTTGAAAATGCCATCGCACCCGCCGCCATGGCCGGATGGAGGTCCCGTATGAATCCGGGTACCCAGGGAACGGTGTGAAGTACACCAGCCGCAACTGGAATCAGGGATATATTATAGAAAAAGGCCCAGAAAAGGTTTTGTTTTATCGTCTTCATGGTTGCCCGTGAAAGTCGTATCGCCCGCACGACACCGCTCAGTTCTCCTCCGACGAGAGTCACATCGGAGGCTTCCATTGCCACGTCCGTACCTGTACCCATGGCTATTCCCACATCTGCCCGCGCGAGAGCCGGCGAATCATTGATGCCGTCGCCAACCATGCCCACCAGCGCCCCACGAAGCTGATATTCACTGACTACTGTTTCTTTCGCATCCGGCAATATCCCGGCGGCGACACGGTCAATTCCCACCTGTAACGCTATCGCCGAGGCAGTACGTTCATTATCGCCAGTGAGCATTACCGGCTCGATTCCCATTTCCTTCAGGCTCGATACAGCCAGAGCGGCATCGGGTTTTATTTCGTCCGAAACTCCGATAATACCGGCTATACGGTTATCGATACGCGCTGCCATTACAGTTTTTCCCGCGTGTGTCAGTGCCTCCATCCTTGTGGTATCGAAATCTCCCGGTATCATACCATCGGCAACCCATTCCGGGTTTCCCACCATCACATAATGACCGTCCACACGGGCGCGTATGCCCCACCCGGGGACCGCCTCGAATGCCTCGGGCTCAGTGAGAACATATCCCCGTTCCCGGGCGCCGTTTACAACCGCCCTTGAAAGGGGGTGTTCGGAGGCTGCCTCGGCGCTTGCTGCGAGTATAAAATCTTTTTCGCCGTCTCCGCCGAGGGGAATCCAATCGGTTAGAACCGGTTTCCCGAACGTTATAGTCCCCGTTTTGTCAAACATGACTGTGGTGAGATGGTGCGCTGTTTCGAGCGCTTCGCTGTTCCTGAAGAGTATACCCATGGAGGCGCCTTTACCGGAGCCGACCATGACCGCGGTCGGTGTTGCGAGACCGAGCGCACAGGGGCAGGCAATTACCAGCACCGCAACCATCCGGATCATCGCCGGAACAAATTCCCCGCCGATAATCCACCACAGCGTAAAGGTGACAAGGGCGATTCCGATGATCGACGGGACAAAAAATGCCGATACTCTGTCCGCGAGACGCTGAATCGGAGCCTTGCTTCCCTGGGCACGGGTTACGAGGCTGATAATCTGGGCGAGGACGGTATCTTTACCCACACCTGTCGCCTTGATTTTAAGGCGTCCATGGACGTTGATGGTCGCTCCGAACACGGTATCACCATCCGCTTTGTCGATCGGGATCGGTTCGCCGGTCATCATGCTTTCATCCACAGCGGACATTCCCGAAACCACGATACCATCCACCGGAATACGTTCTCCCGGACGGACGATCACAATATCGCCCGGACTGACACGGTCGGCGGGAATATCGAACTCCGAGCCATCCCGCTCAATATGGGCCGTGGACGGGGTAAGGTCCATGAGCTTCCGTATCGCATGGGAAGCTCTTCCTTTCGCCCCGGCTTCGAGGAGTTTTCCGAGTTTGATGAGGGTTATGATCAACGCCGAGGTTTCGAAATATACATGATGCCCGAGCACAGGGAACATGATGAGGGACAGGGAATAGAAATAGGCGGTCGATGACCCGAGAGCAACGAGAACATCCATATTCGCGCTTCTGTTCCTGATACTCTTGAATCCCCCGATATAATACCCGAAACCCGTATAAAACTGAACCGGCGTCGCAAGGAGAAAAAACAGCCAGTTGACCCATGATTCATGCGCCCATGGACCAATAAGAGAAAAGTCACGGGCCATGCTGAGAGCGAAAAGTGGAACGGTGAAAACAACCCCTGTCACAAAGGCGCGACGCTCTCTCCGGATTTCCGCTTCACGGGCTTTCTGCTCATCATCGCTTTCCCCTTCACCCTCACGGGGAAGCACGAGCGTATAACCCGCCCTGTCAACAGCCTCGGCAAGTGCTTCAAGGGTTGCCGTCGAAGGATCAAATTCGACAGAAACAGTTTCGGCAGCGAGATTGACCGTCGCCGCAGTTACTCCCGGCACTTTTCTTGTCAGTGTACGTTCTATTGCCGCTGCGCAGTTGGCGCAGGTCATGCCGATAACGGGAAGCGTGACCATCTGAGATGCAATTTTTTCTTCATCACTCATTATACTTCACTTTTTCAATACTGTCGGACTCTAAAAAAACAGTGGGGAAATGAAACCTTCATTTACCCGGCGCAAAGCCCATTTCATCCAGTGTCTGCGCTATCCCGTCCCATGTGAGTGGAGATTTCCACTGTACGGTCACCATCCGAGTGGACGGATCACCTTTCACCGATATTACGCCATCGAGCTCCATGAGCTCGCGCTCGATGGTCATGACACAGTGTTTGCAGGAAATGGATGGTATATATACGGTTTTCTGTTCCATGATTTCCTCGTATATGATGGAGTAGTGTTATAGCATTATACGTATGAAATCAAAAAAAGATTCCCATTGCTGCTTTTTTACGGACTCAATGTAAGGATAATATCACATCGATAATCAGGGGTACGTGCAGTTCCGAAATTTAATTATCGGTCATCACATGGTCGTCATATTCGAGCTCGAAACGCAGCTTGTGTTTCGCTTCCTCCTGCGCGAGGAAAAGAAAGAGGTTCCGGAGATTTTCCTCCCCTGCTTTTTCAGAGAGATTTATATAGAGCCTGAAGGCGGCTTTTTCCTTCTGCATAGCCAGCATGAGTACTTCCTGGTACCCCATGTCCGGGGTTGGTTCGGAGGGTACGAGATAGTCAGTGATTTTAAGGTCCATGACTTTCCCTGGATGGACAGCAAGTATTTTCTCATCCTTGATCATGAGCAGTTTTCTCTTGTGCTGGAGTTCCTCACCCGCAAAATCCTTGAATACATGGCTCATGGCCGGATTTTCCATTTTTCCCGCCATATCGGTATAAAA
>JAJFUH010000117.1 GCA_021372535.1 bacterium | reverse complement strand
TGTGGCAAGAGAGGGGGCAGGGGGTGAGTTAGGGTGGAGAAAAGGGGTAACAATCAAATCTAAAACAATCCATATGCCGGTAAATGCCCTGTTTACAGGATATTTCGAACTTTTATAACAATTTTAACCGGACACTATTCATTCAGCCCATAATCACTGATATATCATACGATGATTGTCATTCCCAAGAACGAAGTGAATTGGGAATCCATTATTACTGTCACTATGTGATGAGCATGAGATATGGATTTCCGTTTTCACGGGAATGGCACTCCAACGCGCAAAATATATTGTTCTTATTTTCTATATCCTGATTGAACGACCAGAGTTCGTTTTTTACTTCCCGCCCGTTCCGAACAGGCCCTGCTGGGGCATGACCGACTGCGTGAGCTCACGGTCGACCAATGTCGTGCCGCCCTCTGTTATGGAAATATGTCCCGAGGCTTTTCCTTCGGTGCCGAACAGCACTTCCCATGTCCTGTGAACGTTTGAAAAACGGACTCCCACGCGGTTTCCCTTTCGTACGAGTTCGGAACCGGCCATGTCCCTGAGACCGATATCCCCAACCTGTATGAGGTGGAGAAACACCGTCCCCGTTTCCTGCGTCTTCGGGCTCACCTCGACCCGCCACTGTCCGAGCAGCTGCGTCGTATCCGGAACGGCATTGCCGGCGGGCATGGCGTAGTTGTGACCGTCCGACCAGAACTGTTTTCCCGGCCCGCCGATTTTGACCAGTTCGGCGTTCACCGGCAGAAGTGTCCTTGAAAAGAGCCTGCCTCGCTCCTGGTACGCGGTGAATGTCTGCCCGCTGATTTCCGGCTCGGTTGCCGTGTGGAGCAGCCAGGTTTTTTTATACTCGGGCCTGGTCGAAACGACACGGTCGAAAACAACGAAAAAATCGGAGTTGAGAAACACGAGCTGGCGCAGGACGAGCGTGCATTTCTCCGCCGAATAGCACGGCGTGGCATCACCGGCAACATAGGAATAATCGGCGCAGGTTTCAAATGCCGCGACCTTCGATCCCATGAGCTCGTTCTGGCCGCCGTCGTTGGGAACGGGCAGTTCTTCCTCTCCGGGAGCGGGCGCTCCCCACCGCTGGCCGCCGCCGGCGCCCTTATCGACATAGATGGGCATCACCTCTCCCGGCATCTGGATGAGAATACAGTTATGTGCGACCGTCCGCGGGAAGTAGTTCTGGGTATGGATACCCAGAGGACGCGAGCCGGTATCGAGCGCGAGGAATCCATTTCGGTAGATTACGAACTGGTTGTTGTCGAAGTGTTTGTGCTGTTCGAGCACGCCGCCTGCCATGAACAGGGCATAGGTATCGTCGGGTCCCGGCCCCGATCTCATGAATACCTGCCCCATGTTCTCAAAATGACGGGCGTATGGCATAACCTCCGCCGGTCCGGCCGGGGCAAGCGCTTCGTAACGGTTGGTGAGGAGAAAGGGGGTAAACGGAAGCGTCCCGAAATTTCCTTCCGGCACCTGACCGATCATCCATTTTGCGAATGCGGCGCACTCCGGGTTGTCTTTGCCGTAAAAGTGGATGATCTGGAGAAGGTGGCTCCGCATGTTGCCGAGGGCAAGCTCGTTCGTTGAGTGGTAAGCATCGCCTGCGCCGAATTCGCGCCGTCCCGGCAGCATGTTCCAGTAGAGGTATCCGGGAAGGTACGATACATTCGGCCAGTCGAGGGCGATATTCTTCCCGGTCGCCGAAAGGAACGTATGGAAGAAGTTGAACTCAGCCCACGGGTATGCCGCCATGGCATAATTCAACGATGCGGTCGCCGAGCCGCCGTCATCGCCCGCGCCCTTCCGGCGGTGCGCGAGGACTTCCATGTTGAGACGGTATCCCTCGGCGAGAAACGATTCGGCGCGTACATCGTCCACACCCTCGCCGTATGTGGCAAGCCCGGCATACCAGAGGAGCGACCGGTTGCCGTAAAAACCGGTCGTGGGGCCTGACCAGTTCTCCTGCGGGTAAAAGTAGTGACGTTTGTCTGTGGGCTGGACGAGTTCCACCTCATCGAGGAACGAGCGGCCCATCTCCTTTCGCTCCTCATCACCGAGACGGTTGAATATCCAGTCGTATGCGGCCCAAGCGGAAATCCGGGTGTAAGCGTACCAGTTCACCGGTTTCTGCTGGTTGTAACACTCGTGGTAGAAGGAAATGCTCTTTTTCAGCAGTTCTTTCGACAGGGCCAGGTACCGCTCGTCACCCTCGACGAGGTACACGAATGCTGCTTCGGCGGCGGGAATGCCGTAATCCTTCGATTCCAGCGCGGCGGGATCGAGCTTGTCGACACGCGCTTTCATGTCGTTGTAGAGTTTCGCATCCTCATTGAGCGCCCGGGCTTTAATGGCAGGAAAGGTGTCTGCGTTGAAGAAAAGACGGGGATGGTCTTTTCTCAGAATCGATTTGAGCCCGGCCGGAATCGTTCCGCGCGGAACATCTGAAAAACCCTGACAGGCAAAGGCTGTAAGAAGGATACAGGCTGCGATCGCCATTCTATTCGTGGAATCTCTGAGCATCGAAAACTCCCCTGATCGGATTTTGAGTGTTTTATTGTCTGGTTCATACCATACATCAAATTTATCTGAAAATATACTTGACTGATTTCACCACGGAGACACGGAGAACACGGAATAAGGCTCAATATTAATTGGAAATTACATTTTCACCTTTCGATGTGACCATCTATGGTTATGAGGTTATTCATGAATATATTTAACCACAAAAACACCAAAACACAAATAGATTTAACGGAGTATTTATACTATCATCCATAATTATCAATGGATTATAAAAATATAAAAAACAAATCAGCGAAAATCCGTCCAATCCGCGTAAATCCGCGTTCTATTATATTTTGTGAATATATCGGGAGAATAAACCTGTAGAAATTATAGGAAAATCTTTCAGAATCCGCTCTGGGGTGAGCCGACGCCCGGTTTGTACATGACCGCATCCTCTTTTGCTTCCACTCTTCCATACCAGCGTGAGTCGATAGTCAGTTCCGGGGAAATCTTCGAGTAGCCGTACCCGATGAGCACTCCCCCGATGAGCGTTACACCGAGGTATACGAGCGCCACTTTTTTCCGGAGAACGGCATGCAGCGATACGATTGTCGAAATCTTGGTCGCCGGGCCGGTTATGAAGAATGCGAGCGCGGCGCCCTGCCCCATGCCCATGCCGACCAGGACGCCGATAAGCGCGACTGTCCCGCCGCCGCACACATAGAGCGGTATACCGAGCAGCCCGCCGAGGAGCACCGACTTGAATCCCGTTCCGCCGAGGAGCGCGGCAATCCACTGCGGACTGATACAGGCCTGCACGGCTCCGGCGAGAAAGAGCGCCAGCATGAAATATCGTGCGATGAAGAGGGTCATCTTCCGGGAATGCCTGAAAAAGTGTACGATGGTGTCGGTGAGGCGTCTGGCGGGCGCATCTGCATGGCATGACGGAACGTGAGTTTCAGCCGCGAATCCGGTTCTCAGCGGATTTTTGAAGCTGACCCAGCCGCGTGCAAGAGCGGCATCGGTTATCCAGCCGCCGAACACCGCGAGCCCGAAAGCAGAAACCGTCCGCGCAATCGCCATCTGCGGTCCCATGACTCCCCATGTGATGATAAAGAGCGAAGGATTCATGAGCGGCGATGCGATGAGAAATGCCATGAGCGGCGGCAGGGGAACACCGGCCGACAGAAGGCCTCCCGCAAGGGGAATCGCGGCGAAGGTGCACATCGGCGAAAGCACGCCGAGAACCGCCGCACACAGAATGGGAGCGCTTCCGGAACGGGTCAGGAATGCCCTGATTTTTTCATGCTCCATGAACATGGCCACCAGAACCGCGGCGAATGCCCCGAGCACGACATAATACCAGAGCTGGGTGAACAGAATCCATGTATTGGACAGTGTTCTTTCGGTATATGTCCCTCTGAACGTCTTTTCCATGAAACCATAGAGATCATAGAAAACGTCGAGTATTTCATATAAAACCGTCACCGGCTGTTTCTCCGGACAAAAAGATGATGAAAAGCCTTGTAAACACCATATGGTAAGATTAAGGCTGTCAAGGGTCGGCACGGAGTGCCGATCCCCGATTAATGATTCGGGGACAAGCTTACATGCCCTTGACAGCACCCGGACAACAGATTTCGTAACCGGGCGCGTGAAAAAATATACTTTTTCACCACCCCTTGAAACTGTTTCAGGTTTTACCGGATTTCCCCAATAATGCCATACCCTTTTCCTTCGGCACCGTCACTTCCATGTCATAGAGCCTCGTTTTCGAGGTGTCCTCGATGCAGGAAGCGAAGCCGGCAGGCCCGAAACGGTTTTTGAGCTTGATGAGCAGCCGGTTCTCGCCTTTTTCGAGTGTCACAGGGATCGAAAATTCCCTGATCTTGAATTCGCGGGGGCCGTCATCCCTGAAAATCACGTTTCCGTTGAGATAGACCTTGACGCCGTCATCGAATCCGAAGGTAAACGTCCCCTCCTGCCGGGACAATGACTTGAGGCAGAGGTAGGCATAGGTGATGGTGTTCGTGAGATCATCCCCGATATTCTCGTTGAGGCTCACATACGCTTCCGGGAGCCCGTAGGGATGCCTGAACACCCACCATGGTTTACCGTTCGTCGTATCGCCATCGACAGGATTGATTTTCGCCTCGCCGCCGAGCAGGTCCTTATCGAGGTCGGTTTCCTTATAAGGCCCGTTCATGAGATAGTTCTGGAACCCGATTCCAATGTATGCCGAATGTTTGACAAAATTTCTGCGAACTTTTCTGACCGGAGGTCCCACCACCGTGATGTCATTTTCGTCGGCTGTGCCGAAACCTTTCGCCTGTGCAAGATAGGTCTGGATAACTTCGTACGGATTGACACCCATTGCTCTGAGGGTCGTGGCTTCAACCGCGAGCGGGTCTCCTCCGGCGATGACGATATTATTATGGAGATTCGTGGTGTATGACGGCCAGTCTTTCTCGGACGCCCAGAAGCCGGCGATAATGCCGTAATTTGTCGGGCGGTAGCTGAAAATATCGACCATCCCCTGCGCGAATCCGAAACGGTCCATCTGGCTCTTCGCCACCCCGTCACCGTACGGGAAAGAGGAAAATGCACCGACATAGTTCTTGAAGATGAGCGTTCCCCCTCCGGCGTTCATTTTCATGGCGGGGATGTTGACGAGCTTGTCGGCATCGAGCATGGTCACCGGCATGTAGTACCCGTCGCGGAGCTTTCCCGAATCCGGTATGACAGCGTCACGGCCGTACTGTTTGCTGTCGCGGAATTTGCAGTCGACCCGCTGAAATGCGCCGCCGGGCACCGGGACGAAGCGGTACTGATCCTCGTTGAGATCGACATAATCGACGATGGTATGATTCTGGGACTTCGTGAATTCCTCGCACATGTCCTTGTAACAGAGGTTATCGAACTCGCGCCACTGAACAGTCCATCCGTCCACATCATAAGAGGAGGAATCATAGTACGGCGCTGTGCCGCGTTTCCCGGCAACAGCCCATGTGCCCGAACCCTCGACGAGGGTGATGCGTTTCGGTTTGATATTTTCGAGCATGTACGTGATCACGCTCTTGACCACACGGGCATCGGTCACATCTCCCCAGTGCTCGAAACCGTGTTGCCAGAAATTCTTGTTCTGACGTTTGCCGTCATTATCCTTGACCGGGCCGTGCACCAGGTTGAGCTTGAGGAGCACCCAGTCGGACGGTTTTATGACTTTTTTGAGCGACGTTTCCGATGTATCGAGTTCGAGCGCCCTGCGGACAACGGCATCAATCTGTTCATAGGTAAGCTTCTCGGTGTCGATGGGAACCGGTGCCACAAGCTCCCTGTCGGCTGATGTCGCAATGGTAACCACCGCTTTTCTCGCCGGAGCAGCCGTGGAGGTATCTATCAGATCGATCGACATGCCGTTCTTACGGTGCGCAATGAACACATCAAGTGCAACAATAACGATAATCACAAGCGCCGAGACACCGATGATTGAGTACCGCCTTTTCTTTTCTGCCATGCCATTTTCTCCCTGTTATTCGATATTCCCGTCTTACTGAAAAAAATTTTTTTACGGTTTTTTATAAAATATGCCACCATATTAATATAAATCATTTTTCATCATTTCTCCGACTCTTTTTTCACCTCTATACGTACCTGATGTAATGATTCTTTAGTTTTTCCCCTTCTGCCTTATGCCTTGCGCCTTATGCCTTTCTTTCATGCTTTATGTCTTATCTTTTCCCCTTCTGCCTTATGCCTTGCGCCTTATGCCTTATGCCTTTCTTTCATGCTTTATGTCTTATCTTTTCCCCTTCTGCCTTATGCCTTGCGCCTTATGCCTTTCTTTCATGCTTTATGTCTTATCTTTTCCCCTTCTGCCTTGTGCCTTGTGCCTTCTGCCTGTCTTAATACCCCCTCGTATCCGCAAGCGCGCGCATCTGCTCGTCCCAGCGTGCGTCCCAGGTAAGTGCGCCGTTGAAATAGATGGCCGGGGCATCGCCGGTGCGTGTGATGATCTGGTCGGCAATTTCCGCGGAGAGAGTCCAGAGGATGGTGGTGACCATCACTCCCGAAGTCGGGCAGACCCGCCGCTCGAATCCGGGAATGGCGAAAAGCCCGTAGGTGTCGGCCATCCGTCCCGCATGGGCTTCGGTTTCGCGCGCGACAATTCTACCGTCGGGGATTCTGAAACCGCGGGTTACCGGGCCGATGGACATCGTCCTCATGCCGAGGCTCTTCATGGCGTCGAGGTTTTTGAGATCGGCCTCGTCATCGGGCTTGTAGGTACCAACGATCACACAGTCTTTCGATGTTCCGGTTATTTTTTCGTCCGTGAGGTTCTTCGCAAAGGCGAATCCCCCGCGTCTGCCCGTGGCTTCGCTCGCGAGCGCCTCGCGATACCTGCTGTAGACATACACATTCCCCCCGCCGAGAAGGGTATCGACTGCGATACCCGCCATGTTCCGTATCGATCCGAGCTCGGCGGCAACCATTTCAAGCTCGCGTATGATCTCGTCGAAGTAATCGTCCATGAGCGGAGCGGAGAGAGATGCCCGGTCGGTCTTGTCGCCGGGTTTCGGCTCATCGCCCTTGACCTTCACCGGTTTGCCGTCCACCGCGAGAATACGGCATGCGTCCGCGATCATCATCCAGAAAATGGAGGTGGAAAGCGGGCCCGATTCGGGGCCGAGCGGAGCGGAGGAACCCGGAATCTTCACCTGCGCGCCGATGGCATCGATATATGTTTCAATCCAGATGTCGGCGACCGGACGAAGCCGGATGCGCTTTGCCTCGGGAGTCACCCACTCAAGACCGTACAGCATGTCGCCGCTCCAGGGGGATGGCCCGCCCACGACGAAGAGGTCTTTCGCGGCTATATCGGCGATGAGCTCCGGGCTCATGGGATAATCCACGAGCACGATATCGCCCTTCTTCGCCTGTTTCGGGTCATATCCGGGAGTGAGAATTTCCGGTTCGCCGTCACGGCCGGGGAAAATATCCGATCTGTATGTATGCCCCTGATCCCAGTAGCACCAGACACGGTTTCCCTTTTCAACGGTACGGGCGATTGCATAGGCTGCCTCAAGGATGTTCCCCGACTGGGTCTCGCGGACACGGGTCAGCATTTCACGTATCCGGCGGGGATATACGAGCGCGAGCGGCTCACCGGGAAGACGGTCTGCTCCGAACGCGAAACTCCCCTGGGCGCTGAGAGCGTGTGACCCGACCATGAGGCAGGGAATCGTTAACGGCATACAACGGCAAAAGTCGCGACGGTTCATGGCAGCCCCCTTCGATAAAAAGGCGTTATTTTATGGGAAGTAATATTCATCACCTCAAGCTTGTTTTACGGAATATGTTATATATACTGACAGTCTTGTATATAATATATATCTGAAAATTCACAAAAAATTTCTCTCAATTTGAGCCGGTTTTTTTTCAACCGGGTCGATCTATCTCATAGTTGTTTGATTTATTCGCTCGCGTATATTAATTTAGCAAAACGAACGAATGTCATACCATAGCATACAACGGAGGTCAAACCATGAATACAACGAGCCGTCGCAGCCTGCTGCGCAACGGTGTCCTCCTCGGCGCCGGAGTGGCTGCGGGAGGCGTTCCCGCTGCCCTGCCATCGGCGGCGCAGGAAAAGTCCTGTCCCGTGAAAACGGAGGGATGCCGTTGGGACAGCGAATATGATTTCGGGCATAAAATCCTCTTCATGGACGAGTATCACCGGGGTACCATGGAAATACTCGGGTGTCTCCACGGTGAGCTCGAACATATCGGCGAACTGAGCAGCCGCGCTGCGAGTGTCGTCAAAAACGGCGGAACCGTCTGGAATTCGGCGAATATCGGTCATATGCCGACAATGGAGCAGAGCGAGGAGCGGCGCGGCAATCCCTGTGTCATGAAGACCCACACCGGAAAAAGCGACAAGCAGAACAAGGGTGAGATGGCGGAAGCGGCGTTCGAAGACCTCAAAAAAGGGGACATGATCTTCACCAATTACTGCAACAAATCTCTCCAGGCCGCCCGTGACCGCGGTGTATACGTCGTGAGCATACCGGTCAACTACGTCAACAACGAATTCTGGCCCGAGGGGTATGTCCTGCCGAACGAAGACAACCTCATGCTCAGGGATGTATCCAGCGAGATTCTCCACAGCTATATCCCCTACGAGCAGGGACTCGTGCATGCGCCCGAAATTCCTTATATGGCAATCTGCCCGTCATGCGTGACAGCGCTCGGAGCGCTCTACTGGATGCTTTCGGCTGAAATCGCCAACAAGCTCGCCGATCCCAAAGCGAAACCGGTGGACAGGAGCGCCGAATACCTCGAAATCCTGACGGAACGGGTGATAAAAATCAAGGATACTCACAGGGACCGTATCAGGGAAACTGCGGTCGGGATGGCGCACCGTATCCGTGAGGGCGGCCGGTGGTTTGTCAAGAGCATCGAGCACACGGGACTTGCGAGCGAGCTCGTCCGCGTCGCTTCCGGCCCATGGATGCCCAATACCGGCGACTGGAATGCCCATAAGACACGCAATGTCATGCTTATATCCGGAATATCGCCTTCGCACCCGGAAGAGGTGAGGCTCGCTCTCGACAGGCAGGTCGAGGGGGCGTTCGTTATCGGCATCGCCCCGGCATCCGTCGACGGCGTCGTGCCGCCGGGACGGCTTATCGATGCAGCCGATGCGGGATTCGACAGCTTTTCACCCGAGTCCGGGGGAGTTATCGGCATTCCGAAACGGAGCGGTACGTTCTGCCCGACGAGCGGAATCACAGCCAATATCATCCAGCAGATGATCTGCGCCCAGTGGGCAGATGAAATGGCGCGCCGAGGATCGATACCCTATTTTCTCATGGGCAACTACCGCGCCGGCCGTGGATTCAACCGCATGATGCAGCCCTACGCCGAGCAGCGGGGGTACTGATTGCATGGTGCGTTTATAAAGGGAAGCAATGATGTACGATTTACGATTTGCGAATTTTGCACACTTATGTTCGTATTGAGTTATATTGTAATGCATTGATTATAAATAGAATATATATGATAATTGCTGATGAATTTTAATCCCGTTGAAAAGCCCCCCGTTCACATCCGGTTCTCGGAAAAAGAATGGGTGCTGTCCGAGCGAGCCGAAGGCTCGTGAGTTCACACATTCCCGAAAAACGGACAGCGAACGGGGAAAAAGGCTTTACACGGGCGCCTTTTCCTTTGGATACTTTCCTTTGGGCGCGCAAAGGAAAGTATCATATTAAAAAGGTGTTCTTAAAAAATGGAGAGATGCTAAAGGATTTTTAATTTGACAGACCTCAATAAATCGTAAATACCTGTCAAAAACCATAATTCCGCCAGAAGAGGTACATGTCATGAATGTCTCATCCGGTATATGCCGCATCACAAAAAAGACGCGAAAAATGCTCGGCGCAGACGTCTTGCGGACAAGCTCTTTAATCGTGATTATTTTCATGTTTGTATTTAGTGTCCTTGCCGGAAACACCGGGGCTCAACAGGATAATCACGCCCGTCCGGTCACCGCATCGAACGGCATGGTTTCGAGCCAGCATTACCTCGCGACTCAGGCGGGGCTCGAAGTGCTCAGGGAAGGGGGCAACGCTGTCGATGCCGCGGTGACTGTCGGATTCGCCCTCGCCGTCACGCTGCCCGCCGCGGGAAACATCGGAGGCGGAGGGTTCATGCTCATTCACCTCGCGGACTCGAAACAGACCATCGCCATAGATTACCGTGAGAAAGCTCCCGCCGGGGCTTACCGTGACATGTTCCTCGATACGGCGGGCAATGCCGATCCGGAAAAATCCCAGTACAGCTACTGGGCGTCCGGTGTTCCCGGCACGGTTCGGGGACTGGCGCTCGCGCTCGAAAAGTACGGGACGATCACGCTCGAACGGGCACTGAGACCGGCAATCGAGCTTGCGGAAAAAGGATTCGCCGTGGACGAATCCCTCCGCGAGTCTCTCATTGAAGAGAAAAAACACATGGAAGTTTCGCCCGCCAGCATGGCCATTTTTTTCAAAGAGGGCGGCGTTCCCTATGAGGTCGGCGACATCCTTGTGCAGAAGGACCTCGCGTGGAGTCTCAGGGAAATCGCACAGAACGGTCCCGATGCGTTCTACAAGGGGAAAATCGCCGAAAAAATCGCTGCTGATATGAAAGCGCACGGCGGTCTTATCACCATGAAAGACCTCGCGGCATACAAACCGGCTGTCAGGACGCCTGTTCACGGCACCTATCGCGGTTACGAGATCGTTTCCATGCCCCCTCCGAGCTCGGGCGGCGTTCATCTCATTCAGATGCTGAACATACTCGAGGGTTTCCCCATCGGCTCGTACGGTCACAACACGGCGCAAACGATCCACCTTATGGCCGAATCGATGAAATACGCCTATGCCGACCGGTCGAAATACCTCGGCGACCCGGATTTTGTGAAAGTCCCGGTTAAGGGCATCGTTTCAAAACGGTATGCGGACGATATCCGTAAAAAAATCAACCCGTCAAAGGCAACGCCGGGCACGGAGATTCTTCCGGGGCAGCCGGGCGGGTACGAAAGCGATCAGACGACGCATTTTTCGGTCGTTGACAGGAACGGCAACGCCATATCGAACACCTACACGCTCAATTTCAGCTATGGCAGCGGCATCACAGCAGCGGGTACGGGGATACTCCTCAATGACGAGATGGACGATTTTTCATCCAAGCCCGGCTCGCCGAACGCTTTCGGCCTCCTCGGCGGTGAATTCAACGCCATTGAACCGGGTAAGCGGATGCTGAGCTGCATGACTCCGACAATCGTCCTGAAAGACGGGAAAGTTTACCTCGTAACCGGCAGCCCCGGTGGAAGCCGGATCATCACGACTACCCTCCAGATCGTGATGAACGTCCTCGACCACGGTATGAATATCGCCGATGCCACGAACGCCGTCCGCATTCATCATCAGTGGATGCCCGACGAGATACGGGTCGAAAAAGGTCTCGACGGCAAAGTTGTGCAGGAGCTTACTGAAATGGGTCATACGGTTGTCGAGCGGGGAACCATGGGATGCACGGAGAGTATCATGCTCATTGACGGCAAACTGTACGGCGCATCCGATCCGAGGGGATCATCGTCGCTCACACTGGGATTCTGAGGATGAGTTATGTTCCTGAAAGAATAAAAGAAACTCGTTATTCAATTAACTCATAATCACTCGTCTATTGTACGAGTATTGTCGTTCCCAAGAACGGAGTGAATTGGGAATCCAGTATTATTGATTCGGCGAATAAACAATGACATCGGGGACGTCATGCCGAACTTGTTTCGGCATCTATTTCTAGTATTGGCATAGATTATTCGTGAAAAATATTTTACCGGTTATCCAGTTAAATCAGCTAACATGATTGATCCCCCTCGGCTTCGCCGTGTCCCCCTTATTAAAGAAAGGGGGATGAAAGTGCCCAAAAAGCCGCGCCCCCCTTAAAAAGGGGGGATGCCGCAGGCAGGGGGGATCACATACTATCGGAAGAAATTATCAATTCTGATTAAAAAGGTTTCCTATGCTTATCAAACCGGATAACCGGAAAATATTTTGCCGCAAAGACACAAACATATATAAGTTATTAATTATACTATCTTTAGCAATTTATAATCTTTAACACATAAAAATATATAAATAAAAAATAAAATCCGCGAAAATCCGCGTTCTGATAAATTTTGTGAATAGATCGGGCTCATTGGTATAAAAGCCTGGTTACAGCAAGTGGATAAGCTCGAAGTTGCATATCCGCGCCTCGGGAAATCCTTCGGCATCCTTGACAATCTCCCCGTCGGGTGTAAGAACGAGGAGCATGTCGTTACCCTGGAGCAGGGAGCCGTCATACCCGATATTCTTCAGCTTCCGTCTCACCGTATCGATAATACGGTCATATTCGTCCTTCGAAATGATACCGCTGTCGAGCGCCTTCACGAGGTCCACCGGCTTGTACAGCCACCCGTGACGTTCGGCTACCCAGCTGTCGGGGCCGTTGTAGTAACCGCGGATCGTGATATAGTTATGGTCATATCGAAGTATGGGCTCTCCGTCGGGTCCGACAATCGAACTGTGGGATTCGTATCGCCGCATGTCGCTCGACTGTTCGATCTTTGTGCTTCCGGCCATGTATATCGCCCGGACATACACTGAGGGTACTCCGTGCGAATTGAGGTAAAGTGCTATGGCATACTCCTCGAACGGGCTGTTATACCCATAGTTGAGCACCTTTGCCGCACGGTCACCTCTGTCCTTCATGGCCGGCATTTCACCCACCCGCGAGGTTTTCCAGACTACATGGATATTGTCCTTCGTCAGGGTATAGTATATCTCGTTGTTTTCCGACAGTTTCAGACATGGTGTCTTTCTCCATCGCTCGGGCAGGAAATAGTCGAAAAGCCGCGGATTCCTGCCAACCACCCACACATGTCCGTTGGTGCTCTCGGCATGGCCATGGACATAGGGCACTCCGAGAATGTCCATCGCCATGAGGTGTGAGGGGAGCGGCGCGGCGATAAAACGGTCGCGCTGGTCATCGAGGTAGGAATGACGCCGCGAATCTTTAATCACCTGTTCATGCTGGGGTGTCCGTAACAGGAGCTCGTAATCGACCACAGAGTATTTTCCCCGCCTGATGAGCGTATGAATATAATCGGTCTGCCGCGCCCGTGTATCGGATTTCATTTTTTTTCCGAGTTTCTCGACCTTTTTGGTATGTTCCTCGCCGATAATGACGTGTTCCGGTTTCATATCGGCCATGATATAACCTTTTATATCGAGGTCATCGGTCACCTTTTTCGTAATAGGGACAAGTTCCCGGATCATTTCGTCACTGTCCGTCCCCATCTCATCGAAAACCTCAAAGACATTTTTCCCCTTGATCCATCCGTATATAAGCTTGTACTGCCTGAGAATATCGAGATCGATGCCGGGATGACGGGCATGTATCCGGTTCATCTTGAATACCGAGCGTCCGCTCTGCCATACCTGCATTTTTTCGGGCGGAACGTAAATGGCCAGCGGGGCCTGTGTTTTTATCCTGATGGGGTCCGGACCATACCTGCTCTCTCCCATCTCCATGACAAGAGAGAACTCTTCCCAGGGGCTGTTGAACTCGGCATTGATGAATTCTATAAGGGTATGAGTCGCCAGAGGAACATCCTCTCCCACACGCGAGTTCTTTACAACGAGCTCGAGACTTTTCCCATCGATCTCTTTGGTATGAATCCGGTATACGGAGCTTGTTCCCTTCAACCGCTCGCGGTGGCTCTCGAACCATTCCTTTTCATACCAGTTGTTGATATCGAGCAGATCCCTGTACTGGAAGCCGAATCGGGTAAGATACATTTCACCGCCGTCGCTCGTCTTGACATGGATATATACCACACCGAGAATGTTTATGATGGATTCCGGCATGACGGGAATGTTTTTATCGAACATGTTCAAGAGAGTCATTGCATATTTACCTGATCGGGTTTGTGAAACATATATACTATGCCATAATCGTATTTATACAGTATAATCATTGACGCCCGGACAATCAAACAGGATTCAATGTCTGCTCATTTTGGGGAGTTACAGCAGATTACATTATTATTGCTTCGGCGATTAAACAGTGATATCGGATGACGTCATGCCGAACTTGTTTCGGCATCTATTCCTGCTATTGGTATCATATTTATCCGCCGGAGCAATACCCAGTTTGTTGCAATAAGCACAAGCGTTGTAAACAGAGTTGAAAACCGCACTGCGTACATCAGGCTTCAATGTAAAAAGAGCGAAACCGCATAAACGACCATGATTGATGTTACCCCCTGGACAATGGTCGCCATGGAGTGCGTCTTGTAAGCCGTTGCGGGATCGAGGCCCGAGAACTGGCTCACCACCCAGAAATAGCTGTCGTTGGCATGGGACATGATCATTGCGCCGGAACCTATGGCGACAACCGCAAGCGCCCTGCCCGCGTCCGAGGCGAGTCCCAGGTCGGCAAGCATCGGGCTTATGAGAGCGGATGTCGTGATGAGCGACACCGTCGACGAACCCTGGGCTGTCTTGAGCGCCGCAGCGATGATGAACGGCAGAAAAACACCGAGCTGGTAGTGAGCCAGCGTCGAACTCAGGTAATCGCCGATAGCGGTCGACTTGAGAACCGCTCCGAATGCGCCGCCCGCACCCGTGATTATGATAATGGTCGCCGAATTCCTGAGCCCTTCCCCCACCCAGCCGTTGATATACTCCTCGCTCCACCGCGGTATGAGACGGAACGCGAGCAAAACACCGAGGAGGAGCGCTACGGTCGGATCGCCGAAGAAATCGAAGAAGACGAGGAGTTTCCCTTCTCCGAAGGGATGATTGGGAAAATCGGCGAACGATTTGAGGGTGATGAGCACGATGGGTATGATGATGGGCGCAAAAGCGCTTACCGCACCGGGAAGCTTCGTAACCTCGCGGTCGTATTCCAGGTCGACAACTGCTTCAACATAGTACTTCGCGCCGATCTTTGTCGCCCACAGATAGCCTGCAATCACCGCCGGAACCGAAATAATGAGCCCGAAGAGTATGACCAGACCGATATCCGCGTTGAGGTTACCCGCTGCGGCTATAGGACCGGGCGTCGGCGGTACGAATGTGTGGGTCGCATATAATCCCGTCGAAAGGGCGACTGCCATGGTGGCCATGGAAATGTGCGCCTTTTTTGCAAGGGTTTTGTTGAGCGACGACAGGATGACAAACCCGCTGTCGCAGAATACGGAGATCGATACGATTGCTCCGGTAACGGACATTGCGAGCGCCGATTTCGCTTCGCCGATCACACCGAGCACGGTATTCGCCATGGTGAGCGTCGCTCTCGATTTTTCGAGCACCGTCCCGATTATCGTACCGGCGATGATGACTATGCCGATATATCCGAGGATGTTTCCGAATCCGGTCGTGATAACCCGTATCAGGGCGACCGGTTCCATTCCCGATGCGAGACCCACACCGAACGCGGCAAACAGGAGCACCAGAAACGCGTTCATCCTGATTTTCGATGTCATGATGATGATAAATGCTATCGATGCCGCGAATATGACGAGTAAAAGCCCTCCCTGCACCATGACGTCTGTCTCCTCCTCCGCTTACTTTTTCATCGAATCCCGTACTATTCATACATTTGAATTTGTATTCTCATAAAAAATCCCCCCTGCCTTCCGGCATCCCCCCTTTTTAAGGGGGGAGATTGGGCGGTTCCCCCTTTGTTTTATAAGGGGGATACTGTCTTGTCCTGAAATAAGTTTACAGAAGAAGGGACAAGGAGTCAAGGATGAAAGAGGGAATGGGAGTGCGGTTTACGGAGGTATTGAAGCTGCATGTGGTGGGAGAGGTAGAGTCTGGGAGGATAAGTCAGTCGGAGGCG
>JAJFUH010000116.1 GCA_021372535.1 bacterium | reverse complement strand
GTCTGGACTTCGTCGCAATATCCCAGCGATCCCGGGTTTATACCATTGGCGGCGTTGTGATCATTGCCACCCCAGAAGGTCGAGACTCCGACATAACCGATCAGGTTGTCCGTGAAACGAAATTCCGATCCAACCTGCAGGTAACTCGTCCGCAAACTGATATTGTAGATGTAGAGCATGTTGGGCTTAACTCGATCCTGAAAGTATCCCGTGTCCGCGCTGAAACTGATACCAGTCTCATGCTCCGTGATCTGACTACCACCCAAGGTAATGTTGTCTTTCTTGAGGTCATCGGCACCTTCGGTCACCCAAAAATCGAAGATCTGGAAACCTAATCCGAAGGTGCGGTTCGGGTTCAGGAAGGTGATGAACGTTGGACGGTCGATACCGAGGAGGGCTTTGACCGTACCCAGCCGGTCAATACCATTATTATACTCATAGGGGCGATCCTCGTAGAGGAACTCCATCCGGTAAACAGCTTTCGTGTTCAGGTTGTCGTCATACGTCAGGGAAAACCCATAGGAATCAACGCGCGGGTGCGCCACGTCGACGTCCAACACGTAATCCGGATGTGAGCTGGGGCGTATGTTCGTAAAAAGACCGTCGTCCTCGTAATGATTGAAGTAATTGAGCGAAAATTCAAGGCGATTAAAGACACCCATAAAACGGAAACCGAACTCTTGGCCATGAGGCTTTTCTTCTATCTGGTTAAAAATGTCCGGCACAAGGTTATAAGGAGACCCGTATTCAGGCATGATGGTGCCGACAAAACGTCCGGGAAGCCAAATGCCCTCCAGTTGGAGATCCTTCCAGGTTTCAGACGAATAGGGAATCCGCACGGTCGCCCTGGCCATCCAGAGAGACTCCCGCAGATTGTCAAAGGCTTCCAGGTAGGGTTCCGTCAGGTTGGCCCCGTGCCAGCTGATGTCCAACGGATTGACGATATCCAGAAGACGGAGGCCGTCCGACTGGCCCCAGGATACCTGCTGCTTCCCCAGACGGAGCCAGAACATCTCCGTATCATAATCCACGTAGAGCTCTTTCACACTCAACTGCCAAGTGTCGTCCGATTTCGTCCAACTGCCGGGATAACTCTTGGGAAAGGCGTTGAAGTCATCGACATTTCTGTCCCAGACGGCCTGCTCGTTTGCCGCGAACAGACGGGCAAACATGGAAACCTCATTCGTGAAGGTATACTGCGGTTTCAACTGCACGGACGTATGAAACAGCTTCAAATTCACTTTGTCTTGACCAGTGTTATTCGGATTGGCCCCAGCCGTACCGAGGGCGATCTGGTTTCTCACCCAACCGGACAAGGAAAAATCGCCGTACTCAACAGCCCAGGCACTGCCGCCCCAGGCCACTATCATTAAGAGCCCTATCAAACCGATCAGTAACCTTCTTTTACCTCCCATACATCTTCCTCCTTTTCGTTTGATTTCTCGTTGTGATTTCCCCGGTAGATAGAATAAACCTCTTTAAGTTCACCTCCTTTTCTCAGCTTTTGGAACTCATGCGAAAAGAAATTTTACAAAACCCTAGTATCTAACTTACAGGGACGGGAATTAATGGTAAATGACGGGATTTACGTATTTAATGGTGGGTAATATTACTTACAAATCCGGGCTCATCAAAAAGTAATCGATAAGTATGGGCAGGTTAACACAAATAATCTCGGAAGGACATTTTCATATGGAGTGCTCTTTTTCCATGTTAGAAAATATTTTATAAGGCGTCGGATAATGCCCCATCTTTTTAACACTGTTATTGGACAGCCGATTTTTCCGTCGCCCCCTTTCGATCCATTCATCCACGTCGGCAATAATATTTCTATCTGAAAGCATTTTACCGATTTCCATCAAAGCACTCTTGCCGATACCATCGGTCCTGAGCAGAACATCGATATGGTCGGCAATGGCCGTGGCCTCGATCGGTATATATACCCTTCGCAGGCAATTGAGCACTCGCGAGGACAGCCCCAACGTACAATCCTCTGTTGAATTGCGGTAATGTTTGTCGTGCTTAATGATTTGTCCCATACGTTGCGGTGTGACACGATATTTCTCTGCAATTTTGGCAATGGTCCAACCATCCGATCTTAATTGATAGATGCTTTTTATGGTTTCATAATCAAATTTGGTCATGTATTCGATTCCCTGCCCCTCATGATTTGAATGACTCAAGATCCGTACGTATTGATCTCTTTACGAACGCCCGCCTTCATGGCGCCGCAACGAAGACTTACCATTAGTTGCAAAACACGGCCTGTTAATGTCGGAGAGACATGCTTCAGAGTATTCCTCAATAAGATACAAAAATTAAGAATAATGGTAAATAGATGTAATTACTGATTTACTGATGAGTAATTTTACTCAGATGAAGGTAATGCGGGACTTTTTCCGAAGGATAAAACAGACAAAACTACGGGATTTTCCCCTAGCCGTGATCTTCATGTATTTTTACGTCATGATAGGGATTCCCTGCCAAGGCCCATCATATGATGGCCGCAGAAAAGAGAAGGAAGAATCTTCGCGGAATTTATTCTCGAGCGTAGCGAAGGAGTCGGAATGACCATTGGAACGTTTTCAACTTTTTACGGGTTTATCAAATATAACCCTTTTCGATGGAATAGGTCACCAATTCCGTCACTTTCTTGAAACCCAATTTCTGCATGATGTGGGCCCGATGGTTCTCTACCGTCCTGGTACTGATGAACAAGAGTTGGGCGATATCCCGATTCGATTTGCCCTCTGCGATCAGTTTGAGAATTTCCCGTTCCCGGGTAGTTAAGGTCTCGGAGGCAATTTTCTTCTGACCGAAGCGGTGGCGTTTAATCAGGTCGTCATTCACCTCTTCCGAAAGCGCCTGAGAAATATAAACTTTCCCCCGTCTCACGTTTTCTATGGCGATTAAGAGTTCCTCATCCGTATCTTCCTTCAGTAAATAACCGTCCGCTCCCATGGTCAGAGACTGTTGCAGATATTCCATCTTTTTATGCATGGTCAGGATGATGACCTTCATGTTCGGATACATCTTTTTTATTTCTTTTGTCGCCTCGATACCACGCAGGTTCGGCATCGAAATGTCGATGATGGCCATGTCCGCTTTCTTTTTCTTCAATAGCTCGATCAGTTCCAGGCCGTCACCTGCCTCGCCCACGACATGGATATAATCAACCTCGTCGAGGATACGGATAATCCCCTTTCGCAGCAGGGCATGATCATCTGCAATAACAATATTATAATTCTCCACTTTCAGGCATCTCCTTTTTCACAGGAATCGTATAGGTCAATCGTGTACCCTTCCCTTTTGTACTCTGAACATCAAAAGACCCTCCCAACATTTTGACACGCTCATTGATCGCCGCCAAACCCAATCCGCGTTTCTTGCGCACCGGCATCACGTCCTGATGGATATTGAAACCAATTCCATCGTCCTCGATAATAAAACAGATACGATCATCCTGTCTCTTTACAATAATGGAAATATTGGTGGCATGGGCATGTTTCACAACATTGTTCAGAGATTCCTGGAATATTCTATAAATTGCGATTTTAGTTTCCGGAGAAAAAAGACCATCGACATCGTCACACTCTATAGTCTTCTGCACCCGGTAATATCTCGACATAGAATCGACCAACTCGCGGAGGGCAATCTTCAAACCCAAGTCCTGTACGATGGCCGGGCTTAAATCACGGGCAAGGCGCCGCACATTCTCGATCACATTATCGATATAGTCGCGCATCTGTTTGCACTCCTGACGCAGAACGACTTGGTCCGGATTGAGTTTTCTCATGATCGAACCGATATCAAGCTTCAGAATCGACAAAGCTTGCCCCAATTCATCGTGCAGTTCACGCGAGATGCGGTGTCGTTCCTTTTCTTCCGCCTCCATTAGCTGCGTGGAAATGATACGAAGATTGTTCTCAGATTCACGGAGCGCGTTTTCCATTTTTTTGCGCTCGGTAATATCGATGCCGACACCCAGATGATAGATATAGTTTCCGTTTTCATCAATGACGGGCCGCGAATGCCACTCTGCAATAAACAACTGCCCCGTTTTACCGAGAACACCATTTTCGTTTAGCATGGCTTCGCTGTTCTCGATGTGCCGTCTGAATATTTCTCTAACCAACTCATGTTGGTCTTCTGGAATGCAGGTCTCTATATAATCCTTGCCAATCACCTCTTCGGCCGTATAGCCCAGGGTGGAAAGCATCGCCTTGTTCATCAGGATGATTTTGCCTTGACCGTCGATGGCTACACAGAATGTCGGAGAATTCTGAATGAAGTTTTCGTTGATATCTTTATTTTTTATTTGCTCGAATTTTGTTTTGAGAATTTTTGATTTGTCCATGAAATCACCCGGCGCTTCGCTCAGATTCTATATAACAAATTTTCTAATATTTTTATTAATTATAGGAGAAACTGCCATGCGGGTCAATAAACATATTAAGCGACTGATATAATTGAGTGATTATACTCTTCATTTTTCACTCACGGGTTTAAGATAAATTGCTTTTCTTTATAGAATTTTTCTATCTCCCCTCCTGTTCACCTGAACTCAATCCTGATGATATTTGAATGGCAATCTGAAAACAAAAGGCCACTCAGGTAAACCCGTTCGCAACCGTGGGGATCTGGAAAAGAAAACTCGTTCGTGTATGAGAACACTTTTGAAGCGGCCCGAACAAGTCCGTCGCTATTTCAAGCATCCCAAGGTGGCTTATGCCGCTTAATGAAATTCATATGTTTGATTGCCGGAGTATATTGGTGTCCGGTTAATTTATTTTTCATTCGTCAATAAGCGAATAAATACGAAAGAATAAGCATGTATTTTCTTTTTATCGATTTGAAAATTTATCCCCGATATAACCCCCTCCAACTTCTTGGAG
>JAJFUH010000115.1 GCA_021372535.1 bacterium | reverse complement strand
CAAACCATATCTCCTCGACACCCTCACCGTGGCTGTGTGGCTGTCCCATGGTCATGGGATCGAACCAGACAGGCCCCATGCCGGAAATAACCGTAAGCCCGTCATTCTTCGAGAAGAGCGTTTTGTAAATATGAGTCCAGTGAACGTTGCTCGATGAAGGGGTAATGATATTCTCATCCCTCACGAGCATGTCTTTTCTCGTCGCTGTACCGGCGGTAACCGGTTCGACCATGATATACATGGTCAGGGGATCGTCGCCCGTATTCGTTATGGTGAACTCGACACCGGGAGGCATGAGCACCCCGATACCTTCATACAGGTCGGCGGTTTTACCCCCCGATTTGATGACGCCTTTGCCGGAGCTGATATAGAAAATCTCCTGTTCGCCGTCCAGCTTGGTCGCTGCCGTGGTGGTATGCGCATTCAGTGTGCCGTGAACGAACCGTTTCAGGTACTGCAATACCGCGCCATGTTTGGTCGGACGCAGCGGGTCTCCCGTACAGGGCGTCAGGATGTCACGTTCGATGAGCGAGCCGTGAGTATGACGGGGCATGGACTCTTTCCAGCTCGCGATGAACATGTCGGGGTCCGGCTCGGTTTTCGGGTCGTACGGTTTCGGGTCGAGCTGGCTGTAATCCTGCGCCAGAGCAATCGCCGAAACAAAAAACACAAACATCAGCAACAACACTGGGGTTTTTTTCATCGATCTTCTCCTCGCCTAAAAGGTATTGTTTATACAGGTAAAAATAGTAACCACGGATGAACACGGATAAACACTGATTTAACCCGGATTATTCATGAAAAATATTTAACCACAAAGACACCAAGATACAAATAGAGATAAGTAATTAATTATACTGTCTTTAGTAATTATTAATTCCGGTTATCCAGTTAATTCAGCTAACATGATTGATCCTCCCCGGCTTCGCCGTGTCCCCTTTATAAAAGAAAGGGGGATGAAAGTGCTCCAACCGCTCCCTCCTTAAAAGGATGGATACCGCAGGCAGGGGTGATCACATACTATCGGGAGAAATTATCAATTTTGAATAAAAAAGTTTTTCATACTTATTAAACTGGATAACTGGATTATTAATTATTCATATAAAGAAAAATGATACAAACAAATCCGCGAAAATCCGCGTTCCATCAAAAAATTATACACAGGCTTGTCAACATGTTATGGAAATATTGAAATAGATTGGAAAAAAAGCAAATCTTCTTTTTCCGCAGACTGTCAATATCCCCGTTTCAGGAACGCATCCCTGACAGAATCATCATATTCCTTACCGCCCGGGACATGAAAGCTCATCCAGTAGTACGGCGCCACTCCGCGGCTTTCCATGGCCTGAACATAGGCCCCGACAACAGCCCAGAACGCGTAATTGTTCATCATGGTCGTCGTGGGGATGATTTTGTTCGGGTAACCCGGAATGTCCAAAACACCGTACACATCACCGCTCTGGTTATCGAAGCTCATATCGCAGAGCTTTTTCAGCGGTTCGGTCGAAATTTTATCGTCACGTTTGAACGGGTATATACCGAGTATCCATGCTCCTTTTGCGCGAACCTTTTTTGCCATGGCGATCTCTGATTCCGCTGTGGCGGATGAGACGGCGATGATTACGACATCCTTTGCGGTGAGCGAATCCGGTTCAAGGGGATACACACCCATGAGACCACCGGCGGTGCCGTTCGATTCGATCCAGAATTCGTCACGGCTGCTCCAGGGATATATTTTCCCGCCCGCGAGCACACGATCCGCGATGGTTTCGCCGGCGACCTGAATATCTCCGATATTCCGGGCATGAAATTCCTGAAGACGAGCCATGAGCGTATCGAGGTACTTTTCAGCGGCTTTAGAGGAGCCACTCGTGTCCTTATATGCAAGGTTATGGGCTATCTGCGCCGTGACAAGCCAGTATCCGACCACCGTCATCGGGCTCGTCGGGCAGATTTTCAGGTGCAGAACCGGTGTAAGCGCAGGAGTGACAAGCCCGTCTTCCTTCGGTCCCCATGTATAGATGAACGTGTCGCACATGTCCTCGATAAAGTAGTCCGGGTGATCGTTGAAATTCGGGGGAGAGTACCGGTTTGTTGTCATCGGGAATCCGATACCGAGCACATAACACCCGTTTTTATGCGCTTTTTCCACGTGCTCGGTCGGGTTGGCGACCATGAGGAAATCCTTTGGGCCGAGCTCGGGCTGCCCGGGGTATCCTGCGTTCTGCCCCTTGGGATCGGGTGCGATGTTCGGATTTCCCGGAACATCTTCCGCGCAGGCGCCGCCATACATGATGTGAGGTGTGCCGATTCCCGAAATGATCTTTCCCCCGGCAAGTTTGCGCTGTGCGGCTACTTTGGTTGCACGGCCTATTTTTTCGAGTTCGCGGACTTTTATCACGTGGAGGATATCGTACGATCCCCGCAGGTAGAGGTCTGCATAATTCCCCAGTTTCGGGAAATACGGTTTATTCTGTTCCGGCGTCTTCCCGAAACACGGCAGCGCTGCCGCTGCAAGTAAAATAACGACGATAACGACACCGGCAGAAACTCCGATGTGTCGGGTAACCGAGACTTTCATAGGTATCCTCCCCGAAAGAAAAAAATATAAGAAAGCTTGTCTAAAGCACAATAATCATTGTCATTTTACTCTTAATATCCCCGTTTGAGAAAATGCGTGTGTATCGAGTCGTCATACGCTTTTCCGCCGGGGACATGCCAGCTCATCCAGTAGTAGGGCGCAACGCCGCGGCTTTCCATCGCCTGGACATAGGCGCCGATAATCGACCAGTACGCATAGTTATTCATCATCGCCATGGTCGGAATGATCTTGTCGGGATAACCGGGAATGGCGAGAACGCCGTACTTGTCGCCGCTCAGGCTGTCTATGCTCCGGTTGCACAGTTTACGGAGCGGTTCGGTGGATATGCCATCCTCACGGACGAACGGATAAATTCCCACCATGTATGCGCCTTTCGCGCGGATTTTACGGGCCATCTCGATCTCGACCTCGGGAGTTGCGCCCGCCATGGCGAGCAGCACAATGTCCTTATCGGTTAGTTCATCGGGATTTAATTTGGGCGGGTGCTGGATGCCCGGCCCGGTATAGATTCCTTCGGGATGAATGGGGTAGATGCCCATGAGACTGCCCGCGGTTCCGCTCGCTTCCTGGTAGAACTCCCACCGCGAACTCCATGGATATATCTTGCCGCCCGCAAGAACCCTCTTCGCGATTTCCTCGCCGATCACCTGTACATCGCCGATATACCGCTCATGGAATACCTGGAGACGGCCCATGAGGGTATCGAGGTAGGCTTCGGCGGCTTTGTAGGTTCCCGATGTATCCCTGTAAGCGAGATTATGCGCTGTCTGGGCTGTGACAAGCCAGTACCCGACCACTGTCATCGGGCTCGTCGGGCAGATTTTCAGATGGGGGGTGAGGGACGGGGTAACAATACCGTCCTCCTTGGGTCCCCATGTGTAGATCATCATATCGACCTGGGATTCCATCGTAACTTCGGGATGATCGTTGAAGTTGATCGGCGAATACCGGTTGGTGGACATGGGATATCCGATACCGAGGAAAAAACAGCCGCGCTGCCGGATATCCTGATGTCCCGGCCCGCCGACAATGAGGAAATCGCCGGCGCCGAGGTCGGGAAGCTTTCCGAAGCGGGGATCGCCCGATTTGTAATCGGGAGCGATGTTGGGATTTCCCGGCACATCCTCGTCGCAGGCTCCGGCGTACATTATGTGCGGTGTCCAGATGTACGAGTATATCGTCCCGCCGGCGAGCTTGCGCTGGGCGGCGATTTTACAGGCCTGCCCGATTTTTTCAAGCTCGCGGACACGGATCATGTTGAGGACATCGTACGAGCCGCGCAGGTAAAGATCGGCGTAATTATCGAGGGTGGGGAAGAAGTCCGTCCGCTGCTTCGCCGCTGTGCCTTCACTATGCGCCGGTATAAAACCTCCTGCCAGCATCAACAACACAAAAATTGAGAGATAGCTTTTTCGATAACCATTCATTTCATTCGCCTTTCGGATCAAGAGTAATTCCCTGGAGACGGTCGCCGTCGAGGTCGCAGATATTCACTGCGATCCTGACATCCTCTTTTTTACCCTCCAACTTTTTCACTTCGAGGATCAGGGTATTTTCACCTTTATCGAACTTGAGAAACGATGTCGGTGTGGGATCGTATGAGAGCGCTTCTTTCTGATAACTGATCGCATGCCCGTTCAGGAATGCCCTGAAATCGCCGCCCTCAATACCGACAAGGAGCTGGCCGCAGTGATCTTTTCGCGGCGTCGTGATTCTGAGAGCCAGATAAAAAAGCGATCCCTTGTGTGCATTTTTACTCCCCGGAAGACCATAGAGGAGGCACTCCTGGAGCCTGTACGGCCTGCTTACATTGGGCAGTGAATCGATTATAGCATCGCCATCGAGCAGTTCCCACGATATGTCTTCGGTCTTGTCGCCTGCCTGAGGTTTGAGCGCGGGAATGTCCTTGATGGGGGATTTCAACGGCCCGAGCATGATCCATTTTCTGATACCGCGAGCAGCATACGTGTTTGCCGCACGGTCGAAATTACGGCTCAGCCTCTTGACCGGAGGCCCGGCGATTTCGATCCTGTCGGGATTCCATTCACCCATTTTCTTCATGTTCGCCAGCCGGAGGAGATCGGAATCGAGCGGGTTGTACCCCATGACGAGCATGCACACCGCTTCGGTCGCAATGACATCGCCGCCTGCGACGACAACGTTGTGATTGGTCATCACACCGTTCTGGCCCTCGTGCTGCTGGATAGTTGCCCAGAAACCCTCCGCGACCGCGTAATCGGGCTTTATGGCACATGCCAGATCGGCGATTCCGCGCACGAGACCGAGCTGGCTCCCCTGGTGGATTGCCTTTTTGCTGTTGCCGTGACCGTACTGCTGGGAATGTACGCATCCGACGAAGTTTTTCAGCGCGAGCGTGACGCCGGCGCTCGAATGGGTTTTCAGCACCGGTACGGAAATGACCACATCGGAGTCCATGATACACTTCGGAAGATAGATTCCCTTCCGTTTTGTCCACTCGGTTTTCGAGGTACCGTCCGGATCGCCCGGCACGACATACTGGAATGCGCCGATATGTGTCCCGTACGGATCGAAATCGGTCACATACACAGCATCGTCCTCGTTGATATCGATGTAATCGACTTTTGTCCCTGACTGACGGGCGTTGATTTCATCGACTATCCCTGCATATGTGAGATTTCCCATGCCTTCCCATACAAAATGCCAGGCATCGACGAATTCCTCCTTTTTGAGTTTCCCGCCGGATGTGTACCACGGCGCCCCCTCTACGATGCTGATACGGCGCGGCCCGATACGCTCCACGAGGTACTCGATAACCGCTTTGATGACGCGTATATCGGTGTCGAGTCCCCAGTGCATGTAATCGTCGGCCCACAGACCGCAATCGGTATATGCGACGATATTGGTCTTGATAACAACCCAGCTGTCCTTTTTGACGATGGCTGGCAGATTCCGCGGGGATGTGTCACGGTCGAGGGCGAGAAACACCACATCGCGAACCTGTCCGGTATCGACCAGCTCATCGAGCGGCGCGGGGCGTTTGAGCGCAGGGTCGTCTGAACCGGCTATCGCCACGAGGGGCCTGTCTCCTCCTGACAGAACGGCGGCTTCCGTCTTTCCTGAGTATATCATATCGGTGACCTGTGTTCCCACGATAAATGAACCCGTGGCAGCCGACCGCCTGATAAATTCACGTCTTTTCATGAAGCAACTCCTTTATCTATAATAGAATATAATTATTTCCACTGTTTTGTTTTTTTGGAGAATGTATTAAATATAGTATTTTCATGCGGTGCATAAAAGGGGGAATGACATTACTCCCTTTTTTTTATGTAAAAAACCTGATATTGGAGACATCACACGCCATAGTTGACAGTAAAAATATTCTGGTTATTCAATAAGTCATAAAACTTGCAAATGATATGTTTTTACACGTTAAAGCGTCATTCCCGTGAAAACGGGAATCCATCAAATAGTGCTCATGACTTAGCGATCTTAATGCTGGATTCCCAATTCACTTCGTTCTTTGGAATGACAATACTCATACAAAAAATCAGTGATTATGAGCTAAGTGAATAACCAGAAAAAATAATACTTTACAGATTGACAATAATTCAGAGGCGTTATAATTTTGTATTAAACATTGAAATACCGCAGATTGTTTGCCTACACTCCACAAAATAGAGGAGAACGAACCATGTCCCGTATAACGACATTCATACTCGGCCTCGTATGTGCGTTTGCCGGTGTCAGTCGTGCATTTCCCGCGGATTACGGCTGGTACACGGAAGGAGATTTTTTTCCCGCTTCCCGTATCCGTGTGGTGGTGACCAATACGCTCAATTTTGAGCGGAAGGACTGCCCGGTCATAATCCGCCGTGAGATCATGCCCCTGGCGAGCCTCGAATCGCGATGGGTTACGCTCGTTGATCCGACGATTCCTTCTCAGCCGAAACCGTCGGTCGAAACGCTGAAAAAAATCGGCAGCGGCGCAACCCGCGAGGAGACGAACGGTCACTGGATACCACATCAGCTCGATGATCTCGATCAGGACGGCCTCTGGGACGAGGTATTTTTCATGACCGATTTCAAACCGCTCGAATCGAAGACATTCTTCCTGTATATCGGATTCAATTTTCGCGGGAAAGTCGAGCATGAAACCCATGCCGAGCTCGGCTGGTACGAAAAACAGCTCGTTCCCTACTGGGAATCGAAGCTCATGGGCTGGAAGCTCTGGTATTCCACCGATGTGGACATGTTCGGAAAACGCGAGCCGATGCTCGTCATCCCCGAAGAGGCTCCCAGACACATATCGGGATATGTGGCTCCCTCCGAATTCGGGCACGACATCATGACCGTGTCGGAGACATTCGGGGCGGGAGGTCTGTGCCTGTTCGAGGACCCTTCGCAGCCGGGCTTGATATCACGGCCCCGTTTCAACCCGTACCATGACAAAGGGCCTGTCCATGCCGCACGGTACAGCTACCACACTGTGCTCAACGGTCCCCTGAGGAGCATGGTGAAGGTCAGGTGCCTGAACTGGCGTACCGGCAGGGGGGAATACGAATACGAGCAGACCTATACCGCATATAAAAATAAAAGCTACTCGATCAGCACCGTTCACTTTACGATGTTTTTGCCGGAAGAGCGGGGAACCGGGTTCGGCTGCGGTATCAGGAAGATGCCGAACGAGTACACGATTTTCAGGAACGAGGGCATGGTAGTGTCGTTCGCCAAAGATGTAATTGCCTCCGACCCCGATGTGGAAAAGGAATGGGAAACGCAGCTCAAACTCGATTTCGAGGGGATAGCCCTCGTGGTGCCAGATTCCTTAAAGCCTCGTTACCAGTTCGTCGAAGCATACGAGGGCAACCATGCCATGTGTATACCGGTCACTGAGAATCATACGTACGAATACCTCATCGCCGCCGGATGGAGCGAAGGCACGGTCAACAGGAACGAGCAGGAATTCAGGAAGTATATGCTCGACACACAGAAAGAATACAACAATCCGGTTGTGATAAGCGATATAAAAGCGGAGTATAAACAGTAGGTTACAAAAGTATAAAATGCAGGCGATATGTTTAATCGAAAGAAGGACAAAGTGAAGCAGGCCGATTGTGTGGTTGTACGCGTCTACGATGGCCGCGATACTGCGGAACAGTGGATCAAAGAAGACAAATATGCTCTGAACTGCACACGTCTCTCATTCAAACGGTTCGTCTATTTCGCAGGAAAAAATCTTGTTTCAATTGTACAAAGACCATACATTGAGCTTGTTGAATGAATATTTCGGAATTATGAGCCCTCTTTATTCTGATAGGGGGAATATCGGTTTATACCTTCAAGTTAACTATATATTTCACTGAAAGTTGGAACTCATGTCAAAAACATTCATATCGATGTTTGCCGCGCTTCTTCTCTTTTCTTTGCCGGCTGCGGCGCTGGAACGTCCCGGCGTCGAATTCAAGGTGTTTCAGTTCCCGCGGAACATGATCCCTCGCATCGACGGCAAAACCGACGACTGGGACATTGTTCCGGACGACTATATCATCGGAACCGAAGAACTGACCGACGAGAAAACTCCCGGCAGACCCATGAACAAAAAGAGCCTCGATGTCAAGGTTCGCGTCGGCTGGGTCAATGGGCTGAACCGCCTCTATTTCTGCTACGAGGCGTTCGACGATTACTGGAACATGTTCTACCGGCGAGGCGACATCTTCGAATTGCTTGTCGATGGCGACCTGTCAGGCGGGGATGCAATATACAATCCTACGTTCAAGGGCAGGGACAATTACTTCAAATACCAGGGTATCTTTGCCCAGAACTACCACATCTACACACCACCGGGTGAGGGACGGGACTGGGCCATGGTCTGGGGCTGCCAGCCGTGGATCAGCAAACTTCCCTGGGCGAACTACGCCTACGACTACTCCTTCAAAGAAGGCGAAAGCGGCAACCTCGTACTCGAATTCTGGATCACGCCCTTCGACTACGCTCCATACGACGGCCCTGAACGCGCGGTGCCGTCAAAGCTCGTGGAAAACGCGCTCCTCGGCCTGACATGGACAATTATCGACTATGATGGCAATAACGATCCGAATGACATTCAGGACGACAACGGCTTCTGGAGCATATCGCACCACCGCGATTCGTACCGCGATGCCAACCGGTGCCTGGCCTTCCGTCTCATGCCGCTCCTTCCGCAATTCCAAAAGCCTATAGAAGCCGAATGGTCCTGCACCGTGCTCGATCTCGACCGAAGGATCGTTGCCTTCAAGGACGAATCCCACGGCGAAATCACTTCGTGGCTGTGGGAGTTCGACGATGGCACGACTTCGACCGAGCAGCACCCCGTTCATCAGTACACGAAGGGCGGATTCTTCATTGTCACCCTCCACGTCGAAGGCCCGGCGGGGAAGGCGAAGCGGGTGAAGGTATGGGATGTGGTGTTGAAATAAGAGGGCTGTGAAAAAGTATATTTTTTCACGAGCCCTGTGACGAAATGTATTGTTTTGTTGCTGTCAAGGGCATGTAAATCGGCACTTCGTGCCGACCCTTGACAGCTTGTATCCACACTTACAGACTTTATCACAAGACTTATAATCATAGTGTCGAAGAAGAGTCGGACAGGCTTGTTTGTCGTGTCAAGGCCCTTGATTGACTGAGAGCGTTATCCATTTGAGGCGCGAAAAATCATGGTGAATTGACCGTCGGGAACATGCCCTGTAACGCACATTCAAGGAGGCTTTTTTCATGCCGCGGAATCGAATATATTGTGTGTTCATGTCGGTTCTCGTTTCTGTATGTATTGCCGCCCTGTCTTTCACGTGTTCCACGGTATCCGCGCAGGACACCATGTTCAAGGCGTTCCGCTGGGAATCGCAGCCGCCGGCAGGTTGCCCTTTCGAAAAATCGGAGGACATAACCGGGATCGTGTTCACCGGCAGGCACAGCGATTACCATTTTGCCGATACCTGGTATCCCTCATGGGCTTCCGATGACAGGATGTATTCGCCATATACTGACGGCCCCTGTCCCCGCCTTGACGGCGGTCAGGACATTTCGGCCTCCTATTCGGGGGATGGCGTAACAGCTGAAACCGGTCAGGCGGTCATGGAGGGCGACGATCCTCTGTCTCTGCATGTGTACAGCCTCGGAAAAACCGTTGCGAGCGCAAAACCATATGGCGGACGATATCCCTGCGGCAGTCTTGTCCATGACGGTATCTGGTATTACGGCACCTATTGCCTCGCGCCATACGGACAAACGACATACGCGGGATTCACTTATAACTGGCCGTGGCTCGGCCCCCTTGTCGGCTTCCGTATATCGGAGGATTACGGCCGGACATGGAAGGAAACACCGCACACACCGTCAAAGCCATTGTTCGGCGAGTCCGGCATGTGGGGGGAACCGGTCAAAATCGGATCTCCTCACTTTGTTGATTTCGGTAAAAACATGGAACATTCGCCCGACGGCAAGGCATATCTTGTCGGCCACGGCGCCATCGAATCCGATGCCATGCCGCGCTTTGGCAATCTGAGCTGGATCAGCGGAGATCAGATATATCTTCTGCGTGTTGTTCCCTCAGTCGAAACCATCAACGATGCATCCGCATATGAATTCTTCGGCGGCCATGACAAGAATGGCGCCCCGGTCTGGACTTCCGACTTTACCGCCATCAAGCCGCTGATCGACTGGAACAATAACTGCGGATGCGTCACGGTCACTTACAACGCCCCGCTGAAAAAATATCTCATGTGCGTGACCGACGGCTGGCCTACATGCGCAAAGATGAACTCTTATATTCTCGAATCGAACGCGATCACCGGCCCGTGGAAAATGATTACCTATATGAAAAATTTCGGCGAGCAGGGCTATTTTCTGAATTTCCCTTCGAAATTCATCAGTGATGACGGTCGAACCGCATGGCTCTGCTATTCCGGTAATTTTGCCAGAGACTGGAACGGCGTGGCCATACTGGAAAATCCTCCGGGCAGCCACTATGGCCTTGTCCTTCAGGAAGTGAAGCTCACGGGCAGATGATTTAACGGTTCATGAAACCGGAAACGGTTATTGATGGCGTTTTCGTCCTGACGATTCACCGCGTGAATTATTTCCGCCGGATGGAGCGAGGGCACGGTAAACAGAAACGAGCAGGAATTCAGGAAGTATATGCTCGACACACAGAAAGAATACATCAATCCGGTTGTGATAAGCGATATAAAAGCGGAATAAAAAAGTAATGCTTTTTTAATGCCCACGAATATACACGGATACCATTATAAAAAACAGAGCAGTCAGGAAAAGTTTGTCAATCCCCTGACTGCTCACAGTTGTTATATAGGCAGAAAGACAGTCCGGATTCTTTATTTCTCCGGAAATCTCAGCTGTATATCTTCACGCCCACCTTTGCCGCGGTTTTTTCGAGGAACGCCTTGACTCCGGGATACTCATCATCTTTCGCGAACTCGAGAAGAAGCGTACGCGGATACTTCAGCCGGCTTAACCTCGTGAGGTAGGTCTCGTAATCCTGGACTCCCTGACCCGCCGGCTTCATGGTCATCAGGACAAGCATTTCATCCCGCTCGATGAAGGTGTCTTTTGCATGGCAGCATGCGATGTCCTCGCCGAGCACGTCGAAGCACCAGTTGATCATTTCGGTGGAGTGGTAATAATTTGCCACGGTGAACATGTTCGCGGGATCGAAAGCGACCTGGCAGCGGGGATCGCCGACATCCTCCTTAAGCCGTTTGAGCGCCATGGGGCCGTCAAGCGGCGTTGTGATCACCGCCTCCATGCCGAGCACTGCCTTGTATCCGGCGGTATCTTTCAGTATCTGCTTGATGCCGTTGACGCCGAGTTTCCACGTTTCCTCCGTCCAGTTTTCGGGGTGCATGGCAAGCCCGCATTCGGGGTCGGGGTCACGGCTCCCGAGACCTGCGCAGATCGACTGCGCGCCGCATTTTTCCGCCGCTTCAACGTTTTCGGTCACATGTTTGATTGCTTTCTCACGGTATGCCGGGTCGGGATGAATAATATTGTCCCAGGTCATCATGTCAAAAAAGGTTACATCGTACTGCTTGAGCGCGGCTTTCAGCTCTTTGATTTCGGAGTCCGATGCATCGAGCCATTTGTTTCGTTTGAAGGGACCATGTGCGACACCCGCGGATGTATATCCCCGGTCACGGATGTTTTTGACCGCTTCCGTTATGCTTTTCCCCTCGGGGTACCACAGCCGTGTCGCGCTGCTGCTGCACGCCAGCCGTATCGGTGTAGAACCCGGTTTCAGGTTGCGGACAAGGCTCGTATCGGGGCCCCGCGACCAGAGACGTTCCTGATATCGTGTTCCGAGTTTCTTTTCGGCGGTCTGCTGAGCCGAGCTTTCCGTTCCAGCCATCATACCGGCCGCCAGCGCTCCGGATGCCAGCGCCTGACGTCTTGACATGTACGTTGACATTGATTACCTCTCTATGAAATGAGTGGGTAAAGTGATACTGCTATCCAAGATTTTACTGTTCGGTAAACGTGTTGTAACGTATATATTATAGTTTGGTAAAAAAATCAAGCTGCAAAATTTCCGATGGTATTGTTTTCAGCACGTATTATTCATGAAAATATTTAACCACAAAGACACAAAGACACATATTTAGATAACATATTATTTATACTATCATTAACAATTAATAAACATTAACACCAAAAAATATGTAAATAAAAAATAAAATCCACCTAAATCCGTCCAATCCGCGTAAATCCGTGTTCTATTATATTTTGTGAATGGGTCTGGTTAAATGAATTCCTGTTCGTTACATGATTTGGCAGATTACATTTAAAAAAGGAATTTCCGAGATGAAAAAAGCCCGCGTTCTTGCTTATTTACTGTCGATTGGTGCCGCCGTCATCATGTTTGGGAGCCTGTATTCCATACCATGTTATGCTCAGGAACGCTCGACGGTGTCTTCGAAAGAAGCTGATCGTGACATGGATACGGTCAGGCAGCGGTTGCTCGACCCGCTCCTGGAAAAAGTCGATAATGAGCAGGTTGACGGGCTTGTCGCAGCTCAAAAGCCGGACGGCACATGGGAGGATGTTCTTTACACCGACCAGAACCGTGCCAACTGGGCAACGTTCAAACACCTTTCATATCTGCTGACCCTTGCGCAGGGGTACGAAAGCCCGTCATCTGCGCTGCGCGGCGACCCGAAGCTTCGAGTTGCCGTTTTTGCCGGCCTCGATCACTGGCTCGGCAAGGATTATCAGAATCCGAACTGGTGGTGGAACGTCATCGGTGTTCCGGGAAGGCTTGCCCAGGTACTTCTTCTCATCGATGGTGAACTGGATGACACCCAACGGACAAAGGGTGTGGAAATCCTCACCCGGGCGAAACTCGGCATGACCGGGGCAAACCTTGCCGATGTGGGAAACATCACCGTCATGCGCGGCATACTGGAAAACAACCCGCAGGTTGTATCCGAAGCCCTGAACAGGATTACCGGCGAAATACGGATATCGATGGAGGAGGGGATTCAGCCCGACTTCAGTTTTCACCAGCACGGCGCTCTTCTGTACAACCACGGTTACGGGGCTGTGTTTGCCTCGAACTGCTCGGAGCTCGCGACGGTTGTCACAGGCACGCGGTTCGAGTTTCCCGCTGATAAAATCGGGATATTGAACGGCTTGATTCTGGACGGCTGCCAGTGGATGATACGGTGTTCGACCAAGGATTACGGCGCCACGGGGCGGGGTATAACGCGAAGACAGGGAACGAACCCAAGCGCCGGTTACCTTCGCCCGATTGTCGAAAACATGCTCAAAATTCCCACGGGCCGTGAAACCGGATACCGCGATCTGCTCGCCCGTCTCGAAGGAGGAAACACCGCACCGTTGACCGGAAACCGTCACTTCTGGCGCGGAGACATCATGACCCATCACCGTCCGGACTATTACGCCTCGGCGCGGATGTTTTCAAACCGTCTCCTCAACACCGACAATCCGGCTAACGACGAGGGCCTCAAGAGCCACCATCTTGCCGACGGGTGCACGTATATCATGCGTACCGACTGGGAATATCATGACATTTTCCCCGTGTGGGACTGGCAGAAAATTCCCGGGACGACAGTCGAACTGACACCGGAGCTCGCGGGTAAAATATGCATAAAGGGGACGCGTCCGTTTGCCGGGGGTGTCTCGGATGGCATGTACGGGATGGCAGCGTTCGACTTTGAACGTGACGGTCTCTTCGCCCGCAAGGCATGGTTCTTCTTCGATGACGAATTCGTCTGTCTCGGCGCGGGAATAACCTGTTCTTCGGACAATCCCGTGGTGACAACGGTCAACCAGTGTTTTCTCAAGGGAGATTTAACCGTCTCGAACGGGAAAGACTCACGGACTGTCAGCCGCGGCAGCCATAGTTTTACCGATGCCGCATGGGTGTATCACGACAGCACCGCGTACATTTTCCCCGAGCCCGCGCAGTTACGTCTCACCAACGATGCTCAGACCGGCGACTGGTGGAGCATCAACCACATGTATTCGAAAGAGAATGTTTCCCGCGATGTATGTACCGTATGGTTCGACCACGGGAAATCACCCAGAGAGGCCCGTTATGCCTATATTGTCTCTCCGGGTGTTTCACTTGCCTCGGTTGCCCGGTATGAAAAAGGCGCCTCGCCGGTTGAAATACTGTCGAACGAACCGGAAATACAGGCCGTCCGTCACAAAGGACTCGGGATTACGGGGATAGCGTTCTATTCTCCCGGCAGCCTGCGGGTCGCGGAGAACCTTGAGATCGGAGCCGAAAAGCCCTGCCTTCTGCTCGTGAAGGAATTGAAGGATACCATTGAAATCTCGGTTTCAAATCCCGTGAACCGGGAAATGACCGTAGCGGTAGTCGTACGGCGCGACGGAAAATCGCCGATGACGGTCATCTTCGATTTACCGGGCGACATGTATGCGGGAAAGAGCGTAATGCAGCGAGTGAAGTTATAAAAAACCATCTCGTTTAATCGGTGTTAATCGGTAAGCTCTCCGTGAAGCACTGTAACCGCCTGCCCTCCGATATATACCCGGTCGCCGTCAACACGGACATGGACGATGCCGCCGCGCTCCGAGAGCTGACAGGCGACAAATTCGCTCCTGCCGGTTTTACGTTTCCAGAACGGCCCTAAACTGCAATGAGACGATCCGGTGACCGGGTCCTCGTCAATACCCGCGCCCGGAGCAAAAAACCGTGAGACAAAATTATATTCCGGAGAAGACGCCGGAGCGGTGACAATGATACCGCGGACAGGTATGGTCTTTAACTGTGAAAAATCCGGACTGAGGTCTCGTACCGTTTTTTCCGAATCAACTTCAACAAGATAATCGAATTTTGTTTTGCCGATATAACCCTGTTTGATGCCCAGAGCCTGACACAGCTCGAAAGGGGCTCCTGAAGGCTCATCGGGCACTGCCGGAAAGTTCAGTTCGATCATCCTGTCCCTTAAATCGGCCGTCAACATTCCGCTCCGGGTATCGAACCGCGCCTGTTCATGCTTGTCCATTATACCGGTTTCCCACAGAATATGTGCGCTTGCCAGTGTGGCGTGCCCGCACAGATCGACCTCGACAGCCGGGGTGAACCACCGCAGATTGAAATGGTCTCCTCGCCGGTGCAGAAACGCGGTCTCGGAGAGATTCATTTCACGGGCGACAAGCTGCATCCACTTTTTATCACGCGGTTCCGGTAATATGCATACAGCCGCAGGATTACCATAAAATGGTTTATCGGTAAAGGCATCGACCTGAAAAACTGGTATACTCATCGTGGCGCTCCTTTTCTTTCCTGAGAATATCCTGTACTCAATAAGTATCGCAATGTTACTGTCATATACATATAATATATAAAAAATATTTACGGTTATACTGAAAAATTCAACACTGCATTCAAAAAATTGAACACTATTTACCCCGGATTTATCTGTAAATGCATCTATGGTTCCCGATGCTGAAGCCCCGGCTTGGTGTCAGGAGTCCCTGTAACGCTGTCATTCCCGAATCTTTAATCGGGAATCCATGTACAGCCTGCATACATTTTTCATCCTTCGTTGTGGCTATCTATAGTCATGGAGGTTATTCATGAAAATATTAACCACGAAGGCACGGAATAGGGGTAATTCATGAATTACCCCTACAATATTGCATCGATCAGGTACGAAAAATAAATCCGCGAAAATCCTCGTTATATTAAATTTTGTGAATAGGTCGTGTTGCAACGATATATGGTGACAAATTATAATGTATCCCGATAAATACAATTCCGCTGTGAATTTCTGAATATGTATGCCGTACGTTTTGAAGGGATTTCCATATCCTGTGAAACAGATGACCGCAGCACATGAAAATTGAGAAAACAGTTGCACTGTGGTAATGATTATTTTTATTTATTACCGAACGGTTATCCTATAATGATGACATGCGGGAATATTTAACCTTGAACATCAAGAAGGTCATGAGATTGTATATAAACATAATTTACCATAATAATTTGTGACGAATGAAGGAGAACACCATGGAAACACCGAACAGGAGAGAGTTTTTAAAAAAGGGCATTGTTATCGGCGGTACGGCTGCCGGTGCGGGTTTTGCCGCCGACTTTTTTTCTCCACGGAGGATTCATGCCGCGGAATCCGGTAAATTCAATCGTCTTGTATTTCGGGAGCTTGGTTCGACCGGCTGCAAGGTGACCGAACTCGGCTTCGGGACGATGAACACACGTGATGCCGAGCTCATTCATGCCGCAATCGATTCCGGGATCAACTATATCGATACCGCCAATGTCTACATGAACGGCGTCAATGAGGAGATTGTCGGAACGGTGATGAAAACCAAACGGGATAAGGTATTCCTCACAACGAAGGTCGGGCTGAGCAAGAATTATGAAGCGATCCCCGATGAGATCAAAAAATCTCTCGAAAGACTCCAGACCGATCATGTCGACCTCCTCCTGCTCCATAAAACGGACGCCCGGGCAGAGATTCTCAACGAAACGGTGATGAAAATCTTCGATGATGCCCGTAAAAAGGGGCAGACCCGTTTTGTGGGATTTTCGACACACAATTTTGAAACCGAGGCTTTCGATGCGGCGATAGAGAGTAAATTCTGGCAGGCGATTCTGACCGGTTATAATTACTATTCCCCCAAAACTGTTGCACAATCCATTAAAAAAGCCCGTGAAAACGGTATCGCCATCATTGCGATGAAGAATCTTATCACCATGAGCTGGCCGCCGAGTACACGGGTACAGTATGATGATATCCGCGCAGACAAGAACAGCACGACAACTCCGCAGCAGGCGCTCATCAAATGGGTGCTCGACGATCAGTATGTGGATACGATAATCCCCGGCATGACCGCTTTCGACCATCTCGATGACAATCTTGCGGTCATGGGAAAGAAACTGACACTCGATGACATGAATATCATACGGCGGTACTGTGAGGATGTTAAAACCCGTTACTGCCGTGGTGTCGCCGGGTGCTCGGGATGCAAAGAGCAGTGCCCGAAAGGCGTGAGAGTCAGCGAGATAAACCGTTGCCTTGGATATGCGTTCGGATATGGCGATATGGAGCTTGCCAGGGAGAATTATAAGGCTCTTCCCCGCGAACATCGTGTGGAGATGTGCGGTGATTGCGATGAATGCGCCGTGAAGTGTGTTCATGGGATAAATCTTACCGAAAATATCGGAAGGGCGCGCGAGCTGTTCGCCTGATTGTTATGTCGGGGAAGCATGATTACGATCGGATCGGCACGTTGAACATGGCTCGTCGCTTATCGGTGACAGATACGTGAAAAATATTGCTTTATCGGCACATTTTTAGGCGCAGCTTAATCTGATATTTCCGTATCCATCGACGGATGATCGAACGTTATTACTATATGGCTTGGATCAGATAAATTTCTCACGGTTCTGGAGGTTGAACAAACCATAGAGCACTGCGATAACCGTTCCTGCGAAGAGATACATTCTGTTGTTGAGCACAGTTTCCTGCCAGACCGCTTCATTCATGTTGGCCGGCATGTTGTATGGATTGAGGAAGAGGAACCACTCGGAATTGCCGATCTGTCCTTTCGCGATCCAGAATGCGATGCCGATGATGACCATGACAATGGCGGTGCCGTTGCCGTTACGGACGATGGTTGAAAACATGAACGCGAGGCTGCCGGTGAAAATGACCGGAAACATGATGTGGAATACCATCATGGTTATGGAAACATCTTTGAGAACGACCGAGAAGACCACAGTGAGCACCGTCAGAATCACGAGCGTCACCAGAAAGATGAGCATGAGCCTGACAAGCCATATCTTGTAACGGTAATTGGGTATTCCGAAAAGAATCTCGATCATACGCGTATCGATATCGTTCTGGATTCCGAACGCTGTCGGGTAAAAGACGAGCAGGATACCCGGCACAAGGAGGAGCCAGAAGCCGGTCGCTTCGGTCGGATTCGAGTTCGCATTCACCAGATTCAGTACGGTCACTCCGACAAAAATGGTGACAGCCGCAAGAAGAAAATACAGGAACTTGTTGGCGAAGATAATTTTAAGGTTGTACCGGATTACGCCGTATATCAGGTGAAAGGTATTTTTTAAAAGCCGGCTGAAATTCATGTGAATATCCTTTATCGGTATCAGGTCGCTGTAACATTCTCGCCAAGGAGCCACAGGTAGGCATCCTCGAGCGTTGGCTGGACGTGCTTCGCTCCCGCGTACGGTTCGGAATCGGCCAGACAGCGCACCCGTATGGTGTTTTCATAGCTCATGTGGTGGATTATCCTGAGTTTTGTTCGCAGGCGCTGGAATTCGGTTTCGGTGACATCAAACTGCCATACTTTCTCCTGGGCAAGCTGTATCATGTTCGAAGGAGAACCGAGATAGAACACCCTCCCCTTGTTCAATACCGCAACATTATTACAGGAGCTTGAAATATCCTCGATAATGTGAGTCGAGAAGATAACGATTCGCTCTTTGCTCAAATCCACGAGAAGATTCCTGAAACGGATGCGTTCACGCGGATCGAGACCGGCGGTCGGTTCATCGACAACCAGGATGCGCGGCAGGTGAAGCAGGGTCAGCGCAATTCCCATACGTTGTTTCATACCGCCCGAGAAGGAGCCGATTTTCTGGTTTTTATGCTCGTCGAGATGAACCGAGGAAATTACATACTGAACGATACTGTCGCGTTTTTCCTTGTCGTAGATGTTTTTGAGGATGGCGATATAATCCAGAAATTCGTATGCGGTCATATTTTCATAGGTGCCGAATTCCTGGGGCAGGTATCCTATCAGGCCCTGGAGTTCCTCACGTTTTTCCGTGAAGTCGATGTCATTTACGGTGATGGTGCCGAGCGACTGATGGAAAATGCCGCAGATGATTCTCATGATGGTCGTTTTACCGGCGCCGTTGGGACCGAGCAGGCCGAACATACCGCTCTTGATTTCAAATGAAACCCCGTCGAGTGCATTGAACGGCCGTTTTTTCCTGCCGATGATCGGGATGGCCTGTACGATACGGTAAAATGTCTTCCGTACATCGGCAAACCGTCCGGTCAGCCGCATGATGTTGACCCTGCCTCTGTGGAGCCTGTTCGATGTTATATATACGATGAGGGCCGAATACCAGAGAATAGTGATAAAAATGATTGTCGGCAGTTTGAATTCCCTGAAATGGAAGAGGATGATATTGCCTGCCGGTATGCCGAGCAGCACGATTGAATGCAGCCATGCGGCTCCTTTCGCGTAGCCTTGTTTACCCGTTTTTTCCGCGAAGTTCGCGAGAAGAATCCGGACCGGTGTAAGCAGGAACAGCACGGCAAAGTAGACGAAATGGGACAGAATAAAGAGCCACAGGTGATCCTCAATGTAGAAATACGTGAAATAGATCATGAATCCTAAAAGCAGCAGCTGCCACTGGTAGTTGCCGAAATCTTTCCACGAACGGTTATCTTTTGCAATACCGTAGAGATTATTCAGCCGCTCTCCTTTTTTCCATTCCCGGACGAATCTGCTGTAGTCGTCATATATTTTTACGACTCGTCTGGCCTTTATGGTTAACGGTCTGTCGGACTGAATATACTCTGTTTTTGCCCTGCGGAGATTGAGCATGAGAAAGTAGGTGGCGCCCGGTATCGCCATCAGCAGAACGAAGAAGTCGGCGAATTTCCAGATAATACTGTTGATGGCAGTGTAAATGAAGAAGGCTCCGCCGATACATGCCGCAAGCTGGAGAACCTTGATTTTCCAGTTAAGCCCTCGTATCCATCCGAGGAGTGATTCCATCCCGGAATAGACGGTCGGGATGAACACGAGCGTAAAAATCGTGCTCAGAGACAGCCCGCCGATGACCGTTATGGCAAAGGGCGCGCCGATACGTGAGACACGCTCGGTACTGCCCATGGCCAGCGGGACCATGGCGACTATGGTTGTGATCGCGGTGATGAGAATGGGGCGGACGCGAGCCTGACCGGCCATCATAAGCGCTCTGAAGCGCGAGAACCTGCGGGTCCGGAGAATACGGGTATAATCTATCAGTATGATTCCGTTATTGACAACAACACCGAGAAGAATCAAAAGACCTATCAGTGAGTTGGCATTGTATATCGAATTGCCGGTGAAAATGAGAGCCCAGAACGCCCCGACAGCCGCCAGCGGTATGGTGAACATCATAACCAGCGGGGTCGTCAGCGATTCGAATACGGAGGCAAGTATCATGTAAATGAGGATAAAAGCCGCCGCAATCAGGAAATAAAACTCGTTGAGAGACGTTTCGTCGTGGGTCACTTCCACCGCTATCCCCGGCGGAATCGAGAGACCGGCTATCAGCTCGCTGATCTCGTCACGGGATACCTGAAGCAGGGTTTTCGAATCATTGATTTCATCGATGAAACTGTATGTGATTTCTACCTGTTTCTCCTGATTGATCCTTTTAATTGTCGATTTCCCCGTCGCATACACGACACGGCTGATGTCCTGAAGGTCATATTCGTTTCCCGACTGATCCGGAACGCGGAGGACTTTCAGATCATCAACGGATTTATCCGTCTCGGTTTCGCCGTTGCGGATCACGATATCGTATTCCTCGTTGCCCTGTTTGAATTTCACATCCGAGGAGGACTCGTTTCCGAACGATGCGAGCTCCGATGCGAGCGAATTTTTGGTGATATTGTATATGCTGAGCGTCTGGTTATCGAGATACAGGTGTATTTCCGGACGGTCGCCCGGAATGTTCGAGCGGGCGCCATTGTTGATCGAATCGAGGTTGTTGAGATAATAAATGATATCGTCCGCAACCGTGCGGAGCATATAAAAATCGCTTCCCTTGAGGATCACTTTTTCCTGGGGGGTGCCGATACCGAACATCCGCTCGAACGAAGACATGGGATTTCTCGACATTCCTCCCCCGAAACGTGAGCTCGACCGGGGCTCGGACAGGCTGACATCCGCGGCCCTGAAGTTCTCGATACGTTTCTGAATATCCTGCTTTATCTGAGCGATCGACCGGTGCTTGATATCCTCGAAATTGTCTTTCAGCATTATCGTGATATTGGCTTCGGCTTCGTAGACGGTGCAAATTACATCCTGTATTTCTTCGATGTCCGTGAATTTACCCTCCAGCTCCTTCACCACGGTGTCGGTCATTTCGAGCGTTGAACCCTGGGCCATGGTGACATAAAGGCTGAACTGCTTCAATTCGATTTCGCTGGGGACATCTTTGCTGAACATGATGCATAACAGCAGCGTGGTAAAAAACATTATGACGGCGCCGAGAATCGTCCGCACCGGGAAACGAATTGCCGATTTGAGGAGCAGATTGTATATCTGGAGAAGCCGGTTCCGCTGCGAGATTTTGTTGAATACGAATCCTTTGTCGGATTTCCTTCTCGTGAGGAACATGTGGGTCACATTCGGGACAAGGGTCATGGCGATAAGAAGCGAGACCAGGAGGGTCGAAATTATCGAGACGCCGATATGACGGCCGATAAGCTGGACGAGGTAGTCGGACGAGAAAAGGAACGGTACGAAAACGATGATGGTCGTGAGCGTCGCCGCCACAATCGCCCGCCAGACCTCGCTCGTTCCCTGAACCACGGCGGTATCGGAATCCACATGTTTCGAGATAAGGCGGTATATGTTTTCGAGTACGACAACACTGTTGTCGAGGAGCATTCCGACCGCAAGCGCTATCCCGATAAGCGTAAGGCTGTTTATCGATATATTGTAAGCATAAAAGAAATTGAAAGCCGTAAAAACCGAGATGGGTATGGCAAGCAGTATGACGGTGACGAGTTTCAGGTTTTTAAGGAAAAACCAGAGAATAAGCACCGCGAGGAGACCGCCGGTAATTGCAAGTTTCTTTATGAGGTTGATATTATCTTCAATATCATCCGCGCTGTTGCTCTGAATCACGATCTCGACATCCTGAGACTTTAATTCCTTGTTCAGATTGCTGATAACGGATTTTGCGGAATGTGAAAGCTCGATGAGATTTGTCTGCGTATCCCGCACAAGCTGGAGCGATATCGCCTCTTTGCCGTTTACTCTGCTGATCGAGGTTTCCTGTTTCCCGCCGAAATTAATCTCGGCGATGTCTTTCAGGCGTACCGGCCCTTCGGGAACCACGATGATATCTTCAAGGTCGCGAACATCGGTGTATTCGGCAAAAACATTGACGGACAGGATTCTTCCGTTCTCGTAAACGGGGCCGACATACATCTTCTGTTCGTTGTTCTGTGATATGAGCGACCGTACCCTCGCAGGTGTGATTTTGAGCTCACGGCAGGCTTCTTCGTTGAGCAGTATTTCCACTGCTTTTACAGTGCCGCCCACGACATCGACATTCGCGATCCCGTCAACAGCGGTCAGTTTCGGGACGATTTTTTCATCCACAACGGCCCGGACGCGTTCGATTCCGCCGCTGCCCCTTGCCTGGAGGCTCATGAACGTGTTGGATAACCGCACGGTATCGACCTTGACAACCCGAATTCTGATCTCTTCCGGCAATGTCGATGCCAGTTCGTTGATTTTCTCCTGGAGCTTCAGATAAGCATACTTTATTTTAACATTCTGATTATAATAGACATAAATGGTTCCCCGCTGCGAGTCAGCCGAAGACTCGATCATGTCAATCCCCTCGAGGGTGCTGATAGCCGCCTCCACGGGAATGAGGACCTGTTTTTCGATATATTCCGGCTCCAGTTCGCGCGTAGCCGAAACCGTGACGAAAAGATAGGGGAGCTCGGCATTGGGAAGAAGTTCGACCGGCAGCTGTTTATACGATATGTATCCGAGAAGGACACACGCGATAAAAAACATGCTTACGAGTGTCTTGCGCTGAATGATGGTTCTGAAAACTGTCATAAGTATGGTCTTTTTTTGAAAGGGAATTTATACCTGACGACATATTAAGTTGTTATATTTTATCGAAATAGATACCAAAACAAGTTCGGCATGACCGTCATCCTGAACTCGTTTCAGTATCTAAACTCATAAAACATGCACGATTCTTTTTGTCGTCATATACTGCCTTACGTTGATCCTGCTTTATACGATCCCCTGACTTCGGCTGCGACGAATCACAGCCCGTCGGGCCGTATCATCCTCTGCTGTGGTTTTTCTACTGCCTGGGCTTCGGGAATGCTTTTTCCCTGAGGCTGTCGAGAACATGAAAAACACACGGTATGACCACGAGTGTCAATACCGTCGAGGAAATCAACCCCCCGATTACCGCAAGCGCCATCGGCGAACGAAGCTCGGAACCCTCGCCGAAACCGAATGTCATCGGCAGGAGCGCGAGAATGGTTGTCAGGCTGGTCATGATGATCGGGCGGATACGCCGCTGACCGGCTTCGATGATCGCCTCCATCCGGGTGCGTCCCTCACGCTGCAGTTGAAGAATAGCATCGACCAGGATGATCGAATCGTTGACCGCGATCCCGACGAGCATGATTAAACCGATATATGCCATGATGTTGAGCGATTTACCCAGAACGAAAAAGATCAGTATCGCGCCGACGCCGGCAAGCGGTATCGAAAGCAATATGGTAAACGGGTGAATGAGCGATTCGAACTGTGACGCCAGCACCATGTATACGAGAACAAGCGACAGGATGAGGGCGAATTTAAGGTTATCGAACGCCTCCCTCCGTTTCTGCTCTTCCCCGCTAACGACATAGGAATATTCGGGAGGGAACGATACGGCATTCATTTTCTGATGTATTTCGGCGACAACCTGGTCGAGTGGTTTTGTTTTATTAATGTTGGCGGTGATTTTTCCGATGCGAACCTGATTTTCACGGTTGATCTCGACCGGAGCCTGAATATTCCGGATTTCCGTAATATCATAGAGCGGTATTTTTTCACCGTTGTTATCGATGGTGATGTTGTCGAGCTGGCTCAGGGTGACATCGGGCAGTTTGACCACAATATCCCTCATTTCGCCCTGATTATCCCATTGGCCGGCGTCGACTCCCGTCAACTGGGTCGTGAGCTGCGAACTGAGCGTGTTTATACCGATATTGAGCAAGCCCGCCCTGACACGGTCGAGCACGATTTCCACTTCCGGCCTTCCCTTGTCGAAGCTCGTTTCAACATTATAGAGCTCGCCGATCGATGCAACCTGCTGTTTCGCCTGTTCGGTAAGGGCCTGCAGCTGATCGAGGTCCTCTCCCTGGATTTCGATGACAATCGGCGCCGTTTCAGTCCCGAGGGTCATCTCAAGCTCTGTCTGTACCTGACGCACCTGAGTCTCGATGTCGGGAATATCCGCCAGCACAGCATTTATCCGTGCGAAAACCGCATCCGACGTAATGGTATGCTTCGCGTCCAGTGTCAGGGAGATGGATGCCGTATTTTCATCGGCAAGGATCGAGCTTTCGCCGCTTATTTCGGCTGACGGCCCGATAACGCTGTAGGTCATCTGAAGATCGCTTCCCAGAGCCTCTTTGAGACGAGTCTCGATATTCTGAACGACACTGTCGGTTCGATACAGTTCGGTTCCTTCCGGCAGCTTGAGATCGATCGAGTATTCGTTCATGTCGGATTTGGGCATGAATTCGCTGCCGACAAGGGGAATGAGCTGCCATGCGAGCACCATCATGAGTACGGTGAGAATTATCATGATCCATTTTATCCTGAGAACGCCTTCCAGAAATTTCTTGTAGAACGGGAAACGGATCGACTGTTTTTTGTCATGAGCCGATGTTCTGAGAAACCGTGTGCTGAGCATCGGGATGATGAGCATGGCTACCACGAGAGACGACAGGAGCGAAAACGCGACCGTCCACGCCTGATCCTTGAACAGCTCGCCCGCGGTCCCGTGGAGATAGACGATCGGCAGAAAGACAACGATTGTCGTGATGGTCGATGCGGTTATTGCCCCGCTTACCTGTGAGGTGCCATCGATGGCTGCCTCACGGAGCGAGAGCCCGGATTCGAGATTCCGGAAAATGTTTTCCATGACGACTATGGCGTTGTCCACGAGCATTCCTGCGCCGAGAGCAAGCCCGCCAAGCGTCATGATGTTTAGCGTAAGTCCCTTGAAATACATCATATTGAATGTAGCTACTATCGAAATCGGTATCGCCGCGCTGATGATGGCGGTTGCGCCGAAACGCCGGAGAAATACATAGAGAACGAGCACCGCAAACAGGATACCGATCAGCGCGGACTGCTTGACCTCGTTGATCGAATTCGTGATGAACTGCCCTTTGTTCTGGATGACTGTCAGATCGTAGCCCGGGAGCGCTTTTCTCAGGGTTTCGAGGTTAGAGAGGAAGTCTTTGACGATATTGACGGTGTTATACTTTGTCTCCTTGTATATCGCCAGCCCGATACACCGTTTTCCGTTGACCCTGACGATATTGTCCGGTTTCTTGTTCTGGAACGAGATTTTGGCGATATCCTTGAGAAAAACGGGCGTCTTTTCGGTGGTTGTTCCGGAAGACTGTGTCGCTGCTGCGCCGGTTGCCGCTGCTGCGCTCTTGTAGGTTACGATGATATTCTGAATATCTTCGAGAGACTGGAGTTCGCCGACTCCCTTTATGATATACTTGAGTCCCATGTCCACGACCGAGCCGCCGGAGATGTTGCGGTTGTATTCGGTAATCCGGCTTGCAATGGTGGACGGGGTAACGCCGTAAGCCTGGAGGAGATAATCGTTCGTTTCAACGATCACCTCTTTTTCCTCCTGGCCGAGGAGTTTGACATCGGCGATGCCTTCCATGCGGATCAGCTCGTTGCGGAGGTAGTTTTCGGCGACCATCCGCAGCTCGTCCATGTCGGTTATGGTAGGGTGGGAGAGTCCGAGTACGATGATCGGTGTGGCATTGGGATCATGCTGGGAGATTGTCAGCTCGTCGATATCGGTGCTCTGGGATGATGACGTGAGGGTTCTCTGGAGATCGAGAAAAGCCTCGTCCATGTTGGTATCCCATGCATATTCAACTGTTATCTGGGCAGAACCCGTCCGCGAGACCGATGAAACGTTGACTGCGCCCTTCTGCTGGATCGAGAGCGACTCGATGGATTTCACAAACTGCTTCTCGATTTCCTCCGGCGGGCGTTCCCCGGAGGTCAGTTCGATAAATATCCGCGGATTATTCATGTCGGGAAAAAGGTCCATGCCCAGCTTGCTGAACGATATGTATCCGAGCAGGAAAATTGCCAGAACAAACATTAAAACGGTTATTGGATAGTCTGTTGAAAACTGTGCGATTTTTTTCATGGTATTCTCATACGGGCTTATGACTCGATATGTCCGGGAGGGTTTTTATGAATAGTCCCGGCGATAATTATTTTCCTTGTATGGAATGATATGGTATTTCCTGTGCTCAATTCGTTAAGAAGCACGGCATATGTTACTGAATTATTTTTACCTTTGCGCGATTCCGCAAAGTCTCGAAGCCTTCGACAACAATCCGTTCTCCGGACTTTATTCCCTGAGTGACCTCGACTTCTTCGGGATTCTCGAGTCCCGTGGTGATGACACGCTCCACCGCGGTGCTGCTCTCCACGGCGAATACAACCTTCCTGTTACCCCTTGACAGTATGATGTTTTTGGGAATAACGATGGTGCTGTCATTTCTGGCAACGACGACCTCGGCCTTGACAAACATGCCGGGTCTCAGGAGGAGGACCTCATTGTTGATGTTTATATATGCCTTGAATGTACGGCTTTCCGAGTCAATGGCAGGGGAAACCTCCGATATCGCGCCCTGGAAGACCTTGTCAGGAATCGTATAATTGGATACGCGCACGGGCTGCCCGTTCTTTATCTGGTCGAGGAACCTTCCGGGGAGCTGTACATCCATGTTCAGTTTACGGTAATCCATGATATGCACCATCTCGGTGCCCGAATCGATTTTCACTCCCGGTGTGTAATACGGCAGATCGGTGATATACCCGTCGAACGGAGCGATTATTTTAAGTTTGGAGAGCTGGATCAGGGCGTTGTCATAACTGTATTTCGAATCGATATACGATTTTTCGGAATCCTTTAACTCACGGAGCGTTACTCCTCCTTTATCGTACAGCGACTGCTGTTTTTCGTATTCACGTTTCGAGATATCGAGACTGAGCACCTGGGAATCAATTTTAATTGAATTTTCCTGTTCGACATTCTCGATATTGATGATAATCTCGTCCTTTTTCACCAGATCACCGAGCGAAAAAGGTTTCTTTGTCCGGGGATTGACTGCAAGTTTGTAGTATCCGGAGGTTTCGGCTTTCAGGGTGACATCCTGAGTCGCTTTGACCGTACCGGTGGTGGTGATATATTCCTCGATGGGTTTCAAAGTGACTTCCTGCACTGAAACCGGCGAAGCGACGTCCACTGTTACCTGCGTGTCGGGATTACCGCAAGCCATGAACAGCACAAGCACATAAAAAGGGCTGATTATACGTTTCACTCGGGTCTCCTGTGGTTATGATCGATACTGGAATTATCGATCTATTATATTTTCCGGTAAAACAGGCTGATTCTTTTCAAAATCCCATAGTGACAGAATTTTCATATCGAGAAGAGCGAGTTTATAATTTATCAGAGTCTGAATATACGCCGTTTTTTTCGATGAAAGCTGCGCCTGGTAAAGATTCAGGTCCATGCTTGTCAGATCGCCGTTCTTGTAACGTTCCAGATTAATCTCGTAGGTCAGCTGGGCATTGCGGACGTTCTGCTCGGCGATTGCAATCTGATTGACCAGCTTCTGAAGGTTCCGGTGAGACCTTCTGACTGCCGAGATTATGCTGGTTCTCTGGTCATCGAGATTCAACCGCTGTTTCTGTACACTCGCCTGAGATGCCTTGATCCGGGATTTCTTTTCGCCCCAGTCCCAGAGCGGAATATTGAATGTAAGCCCCACAGTCTGTTTTTTGGTTGGAGCGCTGAAAAGGTCATCCACATTCTCATCGGTCCCGATGACTCCGTACGAGAGCGTGAGGCTCCCTTTGAATTCATTCTGTGCGGACACGCGTGTGAGGCTGTTGAGCGCGTTTTCTATGCTGATTTCACGCTGACGGAGTTCCATGCGGCTTTTCAATCCGTTATCGATGGCCTTTTTAAGATCGACGTCAACCGTTTTCATCTGCACATCGGCGTCGACAGCAATGTCATCGTAGATCGACATCCCGAGAAGTATCTTGAACGAATCGAGCGCGTTATCGAGCGATTCCTGCTGATTCTGTACGGACAGCTCGCTGTTGGCAAGGTTCAGCTCCGCCTGGTAGAGCTCCTCGGCAGCCGAGAGCCCGGCATCGACCTTGTTTTTGATGATGTCATGGCTCTGTTTCTGATTGTTGAGCTCTTCACCGGCTATATCGAGGTCCATTTTCCGCTGGTAGACATCGTAAAATGCCTGGGTGACACTCTGTTCGAGGGCTAATTTCTTGATGGCGTAGCTGTACTCCGTGTTCTCCATAGTGAGTTCGAGGTCACGCAGCTGCAGCTTCGTCGTGTTATAGGTAAACAGCGGCTGCTGGTAGCTTATATAGAGGTTGTTGTCATATGTTTTGGTCGTGACATCCTGATATTCGCTGTATGAATTCTGCCAGGAGAGCTTGTTCGTAAGCGCCAGCGTTCCATCGCTCCATGTCACCGGCTGGGATATGGTGAACGTGGTTGATGACGTGCTCGTCCTGTTGGTATTCCACAACGAGAACAGATTGTTGAACGTCCTGTCGCTGTTGTATGAAAAAGGATTGAGACTCAGGCTGAAATTCGATTTCAGCGCCGCTTTCTGGGCGTTCAGGGATTCACGGCTCTGGACGAGGTCAAGCTCGGTCTGCTTGATGTCGGGACTGTTTGACTTCGCGATTTCCAGTGATTTTTCCAGCGTCAGTACATCGGCCGCTGCCGGCGCCGCAGGAGAAAACATCAGCCCCCCGGCAACCGTGACTATCACCCAGAATGCACTGTAAAAGTTCGGTTTTCTGTTCATGTGTACTATCCTCATGCCTGAAATACGCTATTTGCGCTTTACCCATTTAATCGCATCGGCGTAGACAATCCGTCCTTTGGATTTATCCGAAAGCTCCACTTTCCTGGCGCCCTGTGAGAAATAATAGGTTCCCACATACGTCCATCCTGTTTCGGCTTCGGAAACATCGAGCTCCGTCTCATCTACACCATCGTCGCTGTAAACGCTGAAGTGAAAGTCGCTGACAACGCTTGTCTGCTGTCCGCCGCCTGCACCGCCTGCGCCCCCGGCTCTGTTGCCGCCGCCGCCACCGGGACCGCCTCTTCCCGGACCGCCTCTTCCCATCCGGCGCATGTTCTGTGTATAAAAGAAGATATCATACTGTCCGCTTTCGGGCAGTTCCGCATTCCATGCCACTTTCAGTTTGCCTTCGCCGGCCTTTATATAACGGCCCGTGCTTTTGTACGTACCGAACATGTCTTCAAGAACCATTGCCTGCCACCATACGGGAGGACGCCAGAAATTCATTCCGGTGTACTCGTCCTGATTGCTTTCGGAGCTGTTGAACAGTTTCCTGAAGAAGTTCTGTTCTACGCGGTCCTGAACCTCGAACCCCGGGTCTTCGTTATCCACGATGATTTCTCCGGGAAGGCTCAATAAGGGCGCCCGGTCGAGCACACGCTCACCCTCGAACAGAACGCTGTTTTTATCCGGTTCGGGCTTGCCGAAGCGACGGTCGAAAGTTATGGGAATGTTTTGCGATATGAACGTGTCGAAATGAGCCGAGCGCGGAGCCTGGTCGACAACAATGCCTACTGCCTTGGACTGGTTGCCTTTGACGATGATGAAGTATTCGGGTTCCTGTCCCGCATCGAACGTCATGAATCTCCCCATGCCGGGATTCCTGTCGCCTCTCGATGAAATCTGAGCGGAAATGATCCCGTCGACCGAGTCAGGATTGGAAACATTGAACGTCACCTGATAACGGGTTTTGTCTTTGTCCAGTACTTCGGAGGTTTTTAAATCGGTAACGACAAATGCCGGTGTGCCTTTCCCGTTGTACCATTGCTCAAGGTACGGTTCCGGATCGAACGAGAACTGTTCCTGCATCGCTTTGATAAAATCGTCTATGGTGCACTTTTTGAACTTGTTTGCCAGTAAAAAATCATCGAGAAACTTATCGAACTTTTCCTCGCCGACTCGTGCTTTTATGAGCGCAAACAGAGATTTTACCTTGAGCGTAAGGACAGTCTCGGCAATATCGCTCTGTTCGGGATCCGAGAGAATTTCTCCCAGATTCATGGTATCGAGCACTCCGCTGGCCTTTTCTTCATCGGAAACGCCCATGAAAAATCTCGGGAAACGCGGCCCCGAGTTTTGAAGCTTCGATGAGATGTAATTCCCGACAGCCTTGTTGAAAATCGGCCACTTATCCGATACGATGGTATTGGTGAAGGAATAGTAATTGGGGAAAATCTCGTAATTCGGAGGATTGAGCGGCAGAAAATTGACAAACAGCCTCTGGAGCGAAAATCCGCTCCCGCTGATATTCCTCCGGAAGCTTGCCATGGCATTTCTCATCATGTCCGAGGAAAATGTCCGCTGGATAAATCCCCGCAGCAGGGATGTCTGGATTTCCTCGGGTGTCATCGTTGCATCGCTCTGACGGAAGCCCCGTCCCACAAAGAGTCTCATCCGTTTGAAATCGGCGTTCGTGAGGAATATGCCTTTTTCGGCTATGAGCACCTGTTCGGGCTGGACTGTTTCCTGTCCTGTCGACCATAACCGGTCGTATGAAAAAAACTGAATCGGCACCTCAACAAGGGTCAGCCGTTTGAAGGAATACGTCATATTGAGATTCCGCTCGTAATCCTGATGGGCTTCCTTGATGATATCGGGAATTTTCTCCTTGATATCGGGGAAATACTGAGAAAAGTAGTCGTGTCCTTTCTTTACATACACATTGTATTCGATGTTATTGGTGGTTACAGACTTTTTCTCATAATTGCCTATAACAAGCGAAAGCCGTGACAGGGGAAACTCGGGCCGGAATGTCCTTGCGCCGTTACTCGAATCGACAACAGCCCCCTGCGACAGGGGAGTCAGCGCGGGATTGCCGGTAACCTTGAGCTCGAAACGGATAAAGTCCCTCCCGCGGGTTTCGGGGGAGGAGACGCCTGCTCTCGGATACCACATGGTCTCGGGTGTGAGCAGAACATATTCGGGAGTGATGAAACTGTATCTCTTGGCGATGGTATAGAGGAACAGCCGGTTATTCTGCTCCCGTGTTTCTTCATCGACATCGACATAGCAGGCGTTTTCGTCGATCGATCCACGGTAATGAACGATCAGCGAGTCGACAGCGCCGGGAAGAAGCTGGCTCGAAGGTTTAACCCGAAGAAGATGTGCGGCGCGGGTGAAGCTGGCCTTTGATCCGCCGTTTTCGACATTCAGGACTTCCAGGCCGGGATTGAGACTGAATGTATAGATGTCGAGAGCCGCATCGGTATCGTTTCGGACTGTCAGATTCGCCGTGACATCGATTACAGCGCCCTCGTGCCTGAGATCGAGCCTGCAGTCGGTGAGCGAAACGACCGGTTTCGGGCCTTCCTGTTTGAATATCGTCAGCATTTCAGCACGCAGCGGCCTGCCCGAATATATCCGTGAGAGGTAAATTCCACCGAGAACAAATCCCCCGGCTGTGAAAGCGACAGCCAGAATCAGTGAGAGACGTGTTCCGAGCCTGGACTGCGGAAGCCGTTTGAACAGGAGTATCGTAAAGAAAATGCACCCCAGACCGAGCGACAGGTAAATGCCACGGTGCAGGAGGAGCACACCGGTGTTCGCGAATCCGACGAAATCCGAATACATGAAGGGGACATTGTACGCCATGTAGTCGAAAAGATGATGATATTTGGGGCCGAGGAAGAAAAGGGTTATGGCTATGTATCCCAGCAGCACGATAACGGTCAGAGCCTGGCTTCGCATGATCACCATACAGAGAAACGAGATGCCGAAGATATAAATAAGTGTGGGGATGCTGATAAGAAGCGGGTAAACGATGTAACTGATCGCTACCGGCTGAACATCGATGAAAAAGATATTGAAGATGAGCGCAGTGAGAAGAATCAGAATGTTGAGACCGAAAAACAGCATGAAAATACCGAGTGTCTTGCCGAGCACATATTCGACATTGGACATCGAGCGCACATAGATGACCTCGGTGCTGTCCAGTTTCCTGTCGTATTTCAGGAAGTCGGAGGCAAGGAAGAGCGCGATAACAGCCTGAACCACATTCAGGAGGAGCAGGTTCATGTAGGGTATCGCTGACGGTATCCCCCGCAATGCCCAGCTCGCCGATCTCGAGCTTACAAAGAGGACAATATTGAGAAGGATGATGATTCCCACGGCGAGAAGGGAAAATATCCTGAAAAACCAGCTTCTCAGCAGGGTTTTTGTTTCGAAGAGCGCTATTGTCCATATTTTTGAAAGAGATAGCATGGCAGTCCCTTTTTTTATTGAGTATGGTATCGATATGCCCGGCGCTTATAAAAAGCCCGCTCAATTGAGCGATTGATGCAGCTGGCTGTCCATAAAGTACACATAGGCATGTTCAAGGTTCGGTTCTATCAGTTTCCCGTCATACTCGACGGGATTTTCGCTCACAACCTGTACTTCCCATCCGGAATCGGAAGGGATAGTCGAAATGACCGCATATTTTTCCTTGATGAACTCCATATCGCTGTCCTGCGCACGGATAAGCCAGACATGCCCCCGCGCCTGTTCGATGAGAGCATCGGGGGAGCCGTGATACGCGACTTTGCCATTGTTGAGCATCGCCACATGCTGGCAGGTGCTCGATATGTCACCGACAATATGGGTCGAAAGAATGACAATGATCTCCTCACGGCTCATGTCGGTGAGAAGATTCTGGAACCGGAGCCGCTCTTCAGGATCGAGACCGGTCGTCGGCTCGTCCACGACGACGATCTTCGGGTTGCCGATGAGCGCCTGCCCGATACCGAGCCGTCGCTTCATACCGCCGGAGAGCTTGTTTGCCTGACGGTCTCTGGCCTCGTAAAGTCCTATATTTTCGAGCATCCGTTCGACCGCCGCAGCGCGGGCTTTTCCGGAGGTGATTCCTGTCAGCCGCGCCGAATAATCGAGAAATTCCCATGTCTTCAGCCGTGAAAACGTCGAAAATTCCTGCGGGAGATACCCGAGCATGGATCGTATCTCACGGCGGTTTTTCCAGAGATCGTAATTATCCACCGTGACCGTCCCCTCACTCGGCTCCATAAGCGTAACCAGAATCCGCATGAGGGTTGTCTTCCCGGCGCCGTTCGGGCCGAGCAGGCCGAACATGCCGTTGCCGATCTCGAGGTGTACCGAATCGAGCGCACGGGTGCTGCCATTGTAGACCTTGCTGAGATTTTTTATGCTTATTTTCATGCCTTTACCCTTATAAACAGTTCCTTTCGCGCTTTCTGTTGAATTTAGACACCGTGATTGTTAAGAAAGTTTAACCGTTTTTTTAAAAAAGTTTAAATACGAGGTTTATGGTCTCTGGTTTAATGGTTTATAGTTTCTGTTTTATGGTCTCTGGTTTGTGGTTTGTGGGTTGTGGTGATTTTTCCCCTTATGCTTTGTGCCTTATGCCCGTTTTTCAGGTTTGTGGCTAATATAATACAAATGAAACGAATCCGTAACTGCATACTGAACATATTTCCGGTACACTTTTTTATAAAAACCTTTAAATATGATACATTAAATATAATATGAGACATTAAATATAATATGATACTGTAAATATGATACTTTCCTTTGCTCGCCCAAAGTAAAGTATCCAAAGGAAAAGGCGCCCCGTGAAACGCCTGTTTCCTCATTCCCGTC
>JAJFUH010000114.1 GCA_021372535.1 bacterium | reverse complement strand
CAACGACTGGTATGGAAGCTATCAGGGAGGAAGTGTGACTGACCCGAAAGGTCTGGAATCGGGCTACTACCGTGTCTTGCGCGGCGGCAGCTGGAGATATTTCTCAGACACCGACTGCCGTTCGACGGATCGTTACTCTCTCCTGCCGAACTCCAGGTACAACTACCTGGGATTCCGTGTTGTCCGGCGCCAGGGCGGTATGGTTACGCCTACTCAATACAAACTCACCATGACAGTGAATGCCATCGGCTGGGGAACGACAAACCCGTCGGGCGAAGCGCATTCATACGATTCGGGAACGGTGGTTATGATCACCGCAATACCGGCATCAGGCTACCGGTTTGTAAGCTGGACGGGAGAAGTCGCCAGTTCAACGAATGCCACTACGACAGTGACAATGACAGGTAACATTACAGTGATGGCGGTCTTTGAAAAGATACCGCCGCCACAATATACGCTTACGCTTGCCGTCAATACAAACGGTTGGGGCACGACGAGTCCTTCTGTCGGGGCGCACACGTACGACGAGGGGACGGTGGTAACAATCACAGCAACTCCAGAATCAGGCTATAGGTTCGTGAACTGGACGGGGAATGTTGCCGATATGGGTAAAGTGACCACGACGGTGACAATGACCGGGAACATGACGGTAACGGCGAATTTCGAACTGAAGGATACAATTTCTCCATGGGATAATGTGGGTATTAATTATGTTCAGATACCCGGCGGAAGTTTTGCGATGGGATCGGATACGGGTGATAGTGATGAGAAGCCGATTCATACCGTTACTCTTTCAACCTTTGAGATGAGCATCTTCGAAATTACGCAGGGGCAATACAAATCAGTTATCGGCTCGAATCCATCGCATTTCGCGGGAGATGACAACCTGCCGGTAGAGGAAGTAAGCTGGTTGGATGCGATCAGGTTCTGCAATGCGCTGAGTGTGAAAGCGGGTCTTGATGAGTGCTATTATATTGACACTGCAACATGTGATTTTACAAAGAATGGTTTTCGTTTGCCGACAGAGGCTGAGTGGGAGTATGCATGCCGGGCGGGAACTTCGACGGCGTATAACACGGGTGACACAAGCAGCGACCTTGCACGGGCAGGTTGGTATAGTGCAAACAGCAGTTCCAAAGCCCATCCGGTTGGGCAGAAAACGCCGAATGCATGGGGTCTGTACGATATGCACGGGAATGTATGTGAATGGTGCAATGATTTATACGGAAGTTATAGGAACATGAGTGAAACCGACCCGACAGGGGCGCAGACGGGCTCTACCCTTGTTGTTCGCGGTGGCGGCTGGAACACGTTTTACGGCTACTGTCGCTCTACCGTTCGCCCCGATCTCAAAATGGACTCTAAGAGCAACGACCTCGGTTTCCGTGTTGTCCGCAGGCCCTAAGCGGATTTCCCTTGGCAGAGGAGATGCTGAAATAACAGGCAAGTCATACAGTCAATGGGAGCTGGAACCGGGATTCCCATGATTAATCATGATTGCCTGGATTTTTTTATCCTGGCCATCCTTTTTCATCGTGAAAATCCTGGTTCAGAGTTTTTAGTAGTATGCCGGATACATATGTGTCATAAGTCTTCCCGGATTTTTTTCATCCCGGTCATCCTTTTCATCCTGAAAATCCCGGTCCAGGTTTTTTTGGTATGTCGCAGGATATTTTCCCCATATGCCTTCTACCTTATGCCTTATGCCTCGTTTCTTGTGCCTTCTGCCTGTTCTTTTCAAAATTTACATGAAAATCTATGATTGCCGTGCCCGATTGCGTTCTGTGGTTGACTTAGGAACAATCCTTTTCTATCTTATTCTTTAATATATGGATTATTCAGAGCCAGGGAGAACAGCATGCTGAGAGGGAACATAGATCTTCATATTCACACAACCTGTTCGGACGGACAGGACACTCCTGAAGAGATTGTGGAGGCTTATCTCCAGTCCGGGTATAGAACGATAGCAATCACCGACCACGATGCTGTCGAGGGTGTGATACGGGGTCTGGAAGCGGCGCGGGGAACTTCGCTTGAGCTCATTCCCGGAATCGAACTTTCCTCGGTTCAGGATATCTATGATATACACATTCTCGGTTATTTCATCGATTATGAAGACTGCGAATTCAGAAAACGGATCGCTTTTTTCAAAGAAAAACGGCACGAGCGGGCGGAAGAAATCGTAAAAAATCTGAATTACCTCGGTCTCGATATTCAGCTCGAAACGGTGTTGAGGATCGCCCACGGTGCCCCGATCGGGCGGCCCCATATCGCCGAAGCGCTCCTGTCGGAAGAGCTTATTACAACCTATGGGGAAGCGTTCGCGCGGTATATCGGCGATCAGGGGCCTGCATATGTTCCGAAATACAAGGTGACTCCCGGAGAGGCGATCGAGCTCATCAATGAAAACGGCGGAATTTCCGTTCTTGCCCATCCCGGTGTCCTCAATCGTGATGAATTTATCTTTGAGCTCATGGAGTATGGGCTCACAGGTCTCGAGGCCATTCATCCCCTCCATCCGCCGGAAAAACAGATGTATTATGAAAAACTTGCCAGAAAATACGGTCTCATTGTAACCGGCGGGTCGGACTGGCATGGTAAAAACAGGCGGAAAAGTTTCAAGGAGCTTATTAATTCACGCAGAGTTCCTCAAAAAACCATTCTTGAGATGAAATCATTTCTTAAAAACAGGAAACGAAGTGGAAAAAGAGTTGCTCGAACTCCGTAAGGCGGCGCTGAAAAAGGGACGGCTTCCGGCTCATGTGGCGATTATCATGGACGGAAATGGAAGGTGGGCAAAAAGCCGCGGACTCCGGAGAATCGATGGTCATCGGGCCGGTATCGAAACCGTGCGCCGTATCGTGCGGCTCGCGGGTGAAATCAATCTCGGCTACATGACGCTCTATACGTTCTCGTCCGAAAACTGGGGACGGCCTCCCGGTGAGATACGCGGACTCATGGAGCTTCTTTCCGAAACCCTTGAAAAAGAAGTCCCGGAACTCCATAAAAATCATGTCAGGCTCAAAACCATCGGAGATATTTCCATCCTTCCGAAAAGAAGCCGGGCGGCGTTGAGCGCTGCGATTGAAGCGACTTCGGGGAATGACGGCCTGACACTCGTGCTTGCCCTCAACTACGGGGGCCGTGACGAGATAGTCATGGCGATGAAAAAGATTGCAAACCAGGTTCTGAAAAATGAGCTGAAAGCTGAGAATATATCCGCAAAAACCGTTGATTCATCGCTCTATACCGCCGGAATACCCGATCCCGACTTGCTCATCAGGACTTCGGGGGAATATCGTCTCTCCAATTTTCTGCTCTGGCAGCTTGCCTATACCGAGCTCTGGATAACCGAGGTAAGGTGGCCCGATTTTTCCGAGCCGGATTTTCTCGATGCGATTGAATCATTCTGCTCACGGGAACGACGTTTTGGTAAAACGAGCCAGCAGATCATGAGTATCACCAAAAAGGTAACCACATATCTGGCAGGAATGAAATCCGAGTAATGGCTTCGGAAAAGCACGATCCCTATTCCCTGCTGAAGCGGGTTTTAGTCGCCATTGTGTTTGTTCCGGTGCTCCTCTGGCTTTTCTGGACAGGGGGATATCCGTTTTTTGTTTTTCTCGCCGTCATCACTGCTTTCGGGCAGTGGGAACTGTTCGGTATGTTCAGCCACCGTCTCCGGTTTCCGCACCGGGCGGTCGGATTCATCGCCGGAATGCTCATTGTCACGAGCGCCTCTTTCGGATACACGGGATATTGTACCGGCATCATCGTATTGTCCCTTATCGGTGTTTTTACAATCGAAATCGTATCCGGCAAAGACAATAAACTCGAAGCGGTTCTTCTGACACTGTTTGCCACCGTTTACCCGTCCTGTTGTAATGTTTTTCTTATGAAACTCAGCGGATACCGGTATTATGAAGATTTTACCCTCGGACGGCATATCCTGCTGTATGTGCTTGTTGTGATCTGGATTTTTGATACGGCATCGTACTTTTCAGGAAGGCAATGGGGGAAACACCCGTTTTTCCAGGGCATATCGCCGAAAAAGACTGCCGAGGGGTTTTTCGGAGGGCTGGCCGGAGTTGTGCTTCTTGGAATTGCTGCTGCTTTTTTCGTCGAAAATTCGTATATTATACATTTATTTGTTATAACCATCCTTGCCGCGCTGGCGGGACAGGCGGGCGACCTGTCCGAATCCGTGATTAAGCGTGACAGGGGAGTGAAGGATTCCTCCCGGATAATCCCGGGGCATGGCGGTGTACTTGACCGGTTTGACAGTCTGTTTTTTGCGGCGCCGGTGGTTTATATATATCTGACTGTCGTTTTTCATTTTTCCGGAGGTCATTTTTGAAACGGATTGTCATACTTGGTTCTACCGGTTCGATCGGCACATCAAGTCTTGATGTCATACGTTCCAATCCGACTCAATTCCGGGTTGTCGGGCTTTCTGCCGGCGGTTCGTTCGAAAAGATGTGCGCCCAGGTTCAGGAATTCGCCCCTGAGGCTGTCTCGATGCGCGACCCCGTCGCCGCCCGTGAAGTGAAAACCGGCGTTTCCGGAAAAACCGTTGTGTACGAGGGATTCGAGGGGATGATCGACATGGTGCGATCCCTCGATGCGGATGCCGTTGTCAACGGTCTTGTCGGCTCGGTCGGCGTTCTTCCTACTCTTGCCGCTCTCGAGACCGGAAAAGATGTGCTCCTTGCAAATAAAGAAACCATGGTCATGGCCGGGCGTTTAATAATTGGAGAAGCGGAGCGTTCCGGCCGGAGAATTGTTCCGATCGACAGCGAGATGAGCGCCATATACCAGTGTCTGAAAGGCGAGAGAAAAAAGGCGGTAAAAAGACTGATTCTGACAGCTTCGGGCGGGCCTTTTGTCGATTTCAGCATCGGGGAGCTCAGCACGGTTACCGTTAAACAGGCGCTCAACCACCCGACATGGTCGATGGGTGTAAAAAACACGATCGATTCGGCATCGATGATGAACAAGGGACTCGAGGTCATCGAGGCGCGATGGCTTTTCGATATTCCCGGCTCGGACATCGATGTAGTCATTCACCGTGGCTCAATCACCCATTCCATGGTGGAATTTATCGACGGGTCCCTCCTCGCACAGCTTTCAAAGCCGGATATGAGACTTGCTATCCAGTATGCCATGACCGACCCTGACCGTCTGCCCTCCCCGTATGGAGGGCTCGATTTTTCAAGGGCCTTTTCGCTGACTTTCGAGCCGCCCGATACCGGACGGTTTCCCTGTCTCGCGCTTGCTTATGAGGTTCTCGCCCGCGGAGGTACTGCTCCGGCTGCGATGAATGCCGCCAATGAACGGGCTGTCGAGGCGTTTGTAAACGGAGCCATTTCTTTCATGGAAATTCCTGAAACAATACGGCAGGTTGTTGACAATCATTGTTTCATTCCTGAACCGACGATCGATGATTTACTGCAAACCGACCGTGAGGCGAAACGCTCCATGAGTCTGATGTTTGAATCCTGACGGGGTATTATATGCTGCTGACACTGATATCATTCCTGTTTGTTTTGAGTTTTCTTGTGGTTATTCATGAATTCGGGCACTTCGCCGTGGCAAAACTGTCCGGGATAGGTGTCGAGCGCTTCAGCGTCGGCATGCCCCCCCGGGTGTTAGGTGTTCAGATTGGCGAAACCGATTACTGTATCTCTGCCATACCGTTCGGAGGGTATGTTAAACTGACCGGCCAGTCGGACTTTGATGAAGTGGAGAGCGAGGATTACGGTGACAGGGATTACCGTAAAAAATCCGTACCGGTCAGAATGGCTGTGCTTGTTGCAGGGAGCATAATGAATCTCCTTGCAGCGCTGGTTATCTTTTTCTTTGTATACTGGATGACCGGAGTACCCCAGAGCACAAACCGTGTCGGTCTTGTCGAGGATGGTACGCTTGCAGCCCAACTGGGATTCAAGAGAGGCGACGAGATTGTCGCCGTACAGGGCAAAAAGACTGATAATTTCGATTCGCTTATAGCGCTCTATACCGATGATAATGTAACCCTGACCGTCCGTGATGAAAACGGCGACCGTCAGATTCTCGTCCCCCGGAAGCTGAAAGAAAACGAAGATTTCGGAATTTCCGCATATTATGATGCCCGTATCGGGAGCATTCTGCCTGACAGTCCCGCCCAGAAAGCCGGTATCAGGCCCGATGATGTCATCGTGGCAATCGATAACGAACCTGTTTACGGCTGGGAGCATATGCGGAAGATAATCGAGGCTAATCCTGACGCGGAAAAAACCTTTACCATCCGGCGGAATGGCGAAACGATCCAACTGCCCGTAAAAATCGGTCATTCCGGTGAGGGCAGGCATCACCATTCAAAAGTGCCTGTGGGACGGGTCGGATATACCCCGTACATCCCGAACCGTGATGTGGGATTGGTTGAATCCGGCCGTATGGCGGTCGATAACACGGTTTTTCTTATCACACACACCGTTGACTTTTTCATCAAGCTCATTACCGGGCGAATGTCCGCCAAACTGCTCGGCGGGCCGGTCATGATCGCGCAGCTTGCAGGCAGAAGCGCACAAAGCGGTTTCGTATCCCTTCTCGGATTCACCGCATTCATCAGCGTCAATCTCGGGGTGCTCAACCTCCTCCCGTTCCCGGTCCTCGATGGCGGTCACGTAACCATTCTTTTCATCGAAACCGTCGTACGCAGAAAGCTTTCCACCAGGGCGCGGATGGCATTTCAGCAGTTCGGCTCTCTGGTGCTCCTGATTTTTATGCTCTACGTTACCTTCAATGATATCATGCGGGTCGATACCATTGCTCGACTTTTCGGGGGCAACTGACATATATAGTCAGTAACATTCCTCGTATTATCCGACTCCTTACATCTTCTTAATCATGGAAAACGCTGTTTTTTTCGGTATGAACAGCGTTTTTTCATATTCATGAGCATTTCTGATACAAAATCGTGAATCTAAAATCATACATATGATTGTACTTTTTGAACGCACCTCGGTATAACACTCTTTTTCGTGCTTTTCACTCCCCTGATAACTCCATTCGATCCCCACACCGCTGTTTTGAATAAATAATTTTTCCATTCGTATGTTTTTTTTCGCTTGACAAAGGGTCGTTGAGGGATATATTAGTGGATGAATGGAGGATAATGGTGAAAAATGGGGGATTCACCCTGCTTTCGGATTTTAATAAAACCACTTATAATCCATTAATAAACAACATATTAACTTATTAAACTCAGTTTTCCCCTGTATGCGCTGTTCCTGTTTCTTAGGCGCATATACGGAAAAAATTGTGGAGCGGAAAACTGAAATGATGTCTGAAACGGATTTGACATGACGCCGTATTCTGATAAATGTCGGTTACAAAAACAGGTGAATGTTCGATGCTGAAAAGCGCCGGTATTACCGGAAGAAGCGATAACAAAGTCGATACAAAGGGACGGATCAGCATTCCTGCCCCGATGCGGAAAGCTTTGGCTCCCAACGAGTATGACGAGGTTGCGGTGGTCTATCTGCCCGAGGGTCATCTGTTGCTTTTCAACAAGGAATACTGGAGCGATACCATTCAGCAGCGGTTTCTCGAGAGCGAAAAAGAAAATAAATGGCGTGCCATTTTAAAGCTGAGCCAGGATTCCCACATGTCCACGGTTGATAACCAGGGCCGCATCACCATTCCGTCACGGTTGCTTGCAGCGGCGGGGATAAAGGACGAGGCTGTGATTATCGGTGCGGTTGACCGCGCCTTTGTCTGGGCGCCGGACAGATTTGAGTCGTGGATGCAGGACGAGAGCGTCGATTCTACGATACGGGAAATCGGGATATTCTGAGAAGACTGGTTTGTGGTTGATAGATAAAATTATGATTAATGATTGTGGATACTTAACCGGGTTTCCGGGTATGAGACGTGATATCGGACGATTACCATATTCCCGTCATGACGGACGAAGTTATCCGGTATCTTCGTGTGGTCAGGGGTGGTTTGTATATAGACTGCACACTTGGCGGCGGTGGGCATTCCCGGGCGATACTTGAACGCGGGGGTACGGTTATCGGTATCGACCGTGACCCCGGGGCTGTCGGTTATGCCACGGTACGCCTTACCGGTTACGGTGACCGGTTCAGCGCCCGGGAGGCGAGGTTTTCCTCGCTTGTCGATATTACAGGGAACCATGTCGGTGCAGTTGACGGAGTTCTGATGGATCTGGGGGTGAGTTCTAAAATGATTGATGATCCGTCCAAAGGATTCAGCTACAGGCATGATGGCCCGCTCCTCATGACTATGGGCTTTAATGAAGAAACTGCCTTTGATGTCATAAATACGAAAAATGCTCATGAGCTTTCACGGATTTTCAGCGATTACGGTGAGGAACGCAGGGCTGGCAGAATCGCAGAAGCTGTAGTAAAGGCCCGCGCCTCGCACCCCATAAAAACTACTGCCGAACTTGCCTCGATTATCGAGCAGGCTGTCGGTCCCCGAATGCCTCAGAAGAGCAAGGCGCGGGTTTTCCAGGCATTAAGAATATACATCAATGATGAGCTCAACGAGCTCCGGGAAGGGCTGAACGGCGCCCTCGAATTACTGAAGCCCGGAGGACGTTTGTGCGTGATATCGTATCATTCTCTCGAAGACCGTCTGGTAAAGAGTTTTATGCGGGAGCACGCCGATCCCTGTATCTGTCCGCCCGACCTGCCCGAATGCCGCTGCGGCCGTATCCCGGACATCAGGCTCGTCACCAGAAAATCGATAGAGCCTTCGGAAGAGGAAATCAGGCGAAATCCCCGTTCACGGAGCGCCCGTATGCGTGTTGCCGAAAAGGCAGGTGTGTCATGACATACGGCATGAGACGGATGAAACCGGTAAAAGTGAGAGGGAACAGGCGGATAAGGGTTTATCTGTGGGTTTTTGCCATAACGGTATTTCTGCTGTTTTATCTGAGCGCGAATCTGGTAATTCTCACCCTCGAGAAGAAAGTCTGGGAAGTCCGAAAGAAAAACGAAGAAGTTGCCCTTGAGATTTCCCATCTCGAATTTGATGTTGCCGGTCTGAAAAAGGGAAGCAGGATCAAAAAAATTGCCCACGAGCAACTCGGGCTTGAAATGCCGGAGGGAGCGCCCGAAAAACTGTTCTGACCGTGACGCCATATGAAACACGATACCGATAAGTTTCTGTTCACAGTGAGCGTTGTACGATTATTCAATATGTAAATTTCAACAATATACTTATATCGCATTCGCCGCAGAGAACGTACAGGATGCGGAGGTAATATCAAATCATCAATATTACAGAACAATAACTATATATAACAGAGAAATCATCAATTTCGCCCAAAATTCGACGCGTTCTTCGTTCTCTGCGGTCGATAAAACGAGTCAGCACGGCAACATATACCATGTGTAATTAATTCATCGCGGCTTTTGGCCAGATGATGTTTCAATAAAACGGATTAACGTAAAGAGTAAAGTTTTTAATGAGGTTGCGGATATGCATACCGGTTCATATGTGACGAGACAGAAATTCATGCTGGTTCTCGTTATCATCATGTGGATGAGACTGATTGCGAAACTTGTCGTTCTTCAGATAGTGAATCATGAAGGGTATGACCTGCGGGCCTATGAACAGCGGTTTAAACCGTTCGATATAGAAGCCCAGCGCGGAAGAATCATGGATCGGAACGGTATCGTGATGGCTTCGAGCAGCCCCTCGGCCTCTTACGGAATCATGCCCTCGATGGTCAAGAATCGTGTCGACGTTGTCTGTGCTGTGGCGAACGCTACCGGTAAAAGCATCGATTCCGTCAACAGCATGTTTGATAATGATAAATTCCAGTGGATTGTGAGGCTTGCCGAGCCTTCGGTTATCGATAAGCTCGACAAGGTGAAAAGCCCGGGATTACAAAAACAGTTTGATTTCAAACGGTATTATCCTCTCGGCAGGGTAGGTTCTCAGGTTATAGGGGTTACGGATGTTGACGGATTTGGTATCGAAGGGTGCGAGCTGTTTTTCAACGATGATCTGCTGGGCCGTAACGGTCGTTCGACCCTTCTCAGGGATGCCCGGGGGAGAACGGAACAGTCTCTCGATAAACCGATTGTAAAGGCCCTGAGAGGGCTTGATGTCATATTGACTATCGATTCGAAAATCCAGGATATCGCCGAAGAAGAGCTCGAAACCTGCGTCAGTCAGTATAAGGCGAAGTGGGGCGGAGCAATTGTCCTCGATGCCGGAACCGGCGAAATCCTCGTAATGGCTAATGTCCCCCGCTATGATCCCAACGATTCGGGAACGTATGCATCCAAACCCGAATTCATGCGAAACAGGCTTGTCACGGATATGGTCGAACCCGGTTCGACATTCAAGATTGTCACTTTTTCCGAAGCGCTTGAATCAGGGATTATAAGCGAAGATGACATGATTAACTGTGAAAATGGAAAGTACAAGATTGCGGGCCATATAATAAACGATACGCATGAGCTTTCCGTTGTTCCGGCCGGTGATGTATTTATCCATTCCTCGAATATCGGTACGGTCAAGATTGCCGACATGATCGGGAAAAAGATGCTCTATGAACGTGCCCGTCTCTTCGGATTCGGTGAGATCACCGGAATTGACTATCCCTATGAAACACCCGGACGCCTCGAGAATCCGCGCCAGTGGTCCAAGCTTTCGCTTCCCACAATCTCCTTCGGTCAGGGCGTTGCTGTTTCCCCGCTCCAGATCGTAATGGCGTACGGGGCGATTGCAAATAACGGCGCGCTGATGATGCCTCATATCGTAAAAGAGGTCATTGGAACTCCCGAACGCCCCGGACGAACCTTCTCTTCGCAGAAAGTGCGCGATGTCATCTCTCCGCAGACAGCGGCGCGGATGACCGAACTGCTTGTCGGCGTTGTGGAACGGGGAACCGGGAAAAACGCCGCCATCCCTCATGTTCGTGTCGGCGGAAAGACCGGTACGGCGCAGTGTATCAGGGAAGGCGCAAAGGGATATGTTCCGGGTCAGTACATGTCGTCGTTTGTGGGTTTCGTCGCCGACCGTGACCCGAAAATTGTCTGTCTTGTTATGATCGACAGCCCGGAAGGCGTTTACTACGGCTCTCAGGTTGCAGCGCCGGTATTCAGAAATATAGTCAACCGTATGCTCAACTTGGCTGATACTCCCTGGAATGACCTGATTGCCGAAAACGCCCTTGAGGATACGGTGATAACGGTCCGGCTTCCCGACGTTAAAGGGAAGAGGATTTCCGAGGCGGTGGAAAGCATACGCAATCTCGGGCTCAATCCCGAAGTATATGGCGATTCGACCGTTGTGGATAAACAGTCTCCACTTCCCGGGGCGCAATTGAATCCGGGAACCGTCGTGAAACTGTACAGTAATACCCTTATGACGGTTCAGGCAGGGCTTATCAAGGTTCCCGATCTCATCGGCAAGTCTCTGAGAGAAGCGACTCAGGACCTTATTCATGCCAATCTCGATGTGACTGTCTCCGGGTCGGGTGTAGTAAAAGAGCAGAATCCCCGTGCCGGTACATATGTAAGGAATGGAACGGTATGCATGTTAGCGTGCAGCAAGAGGTAATATGAAACTCAGTGAGCTGGTCGGTGGCCTTGGAGCCATCAATATACGGGGTAATCCCGAGGTCGACATCGAATCGATCGAGTATGATTCCCGGAAGGTCTCTCATGGTACATTATTCCTGGCGGTGAGAGGTTTTACGAACGATGGCAACATCTTTGTGCCGGCAGCTGTCAAAAACGGAGCCGTCGCCGTACTGACCGATGATTCTTCCCTGCGGAGCGAGGCGACCGTTGTCTGTGTGGCGGATATACGAAAAGCGATGGCGCTGGTCTCGGACCGTTTTTACGGCAGTCCCCAGGAAGCGCTTGTAATGACCGGCATCACCGGGACGAACGGGAAAACGACAACTTCGTACATGGTTAAATCGATATTTGAATCGGGCGGGCTGAACTGCGGGCTCATAGGAACCATAAAACATCTCGTTGCCGGAAAAGAAATCAGGTCGAGCAACACTACTCCCGAGGCGCCCGATATCCACGCTTATCTTGCGGCAATGGTCAGGGCACGGCAGGCGGCATGTGTCATGGAGGTCAGCTCACATTCGCTTGCGCTCTCGCGTGTATACGGGATACAATTCCGGGCGGTTGCATTGACCAATCTCACGAGGGATCATCTTGATTTCCATGGCGATCTGGGGAATTATCTCGATGCGAAAGGTATCCTGTTCAGCAGTCTTCCCGGAGACTCGACGGCTGTCATCAACCGTGACGATCCTTACGCCGACCACTTTATCAGGGTGTCGAGGGGCGGACGGGTTATTACCTACGGTTTTACCGAAGGAAGCGATATCCGGCCTGTTACTGCTGAACTGGCTCCTCATGGATCCGAATGTGAATTTTCCACGCCTGCCGGACGTTTTAAAATACACCTTCCCATTCCGGGGAAATTCAACGTTTCCAATGCAATGGCTGCCGCTGGAATCGGAATTGCGTGCGGTTTCCCCGCCGAAGTGATCGTCCGGGGGCTTGAAACCATGAAACCGGTGAAGGGCCGGTACGAAACGGTGAACGAGGGACAGCCGTTTTCTGTCATCGTCGACTATGCCCATGCTCCCGATGCGCTTGAAAGGATACTCTCTTCGGTACGTGAGCTCGCAAAGGGCCGGCTCATATCGGTGTTCGGCTGCGGCGGAGACCGCGACCGGGGCAAACGGCCCATGATGGGTGAAATATCCGCCCGTCTCGCCGATATAACCCTGGTGACATCGGACAATCCGAGAAGCGAGGATCCGATGGCTATAATAAGCGAAATTGTACGGGGTATACCGGAGAACTGCCGTTATGAAACTGTTCCCGATCGTGCGGAAGCGATCCGGCGCGCCCTGAAGCTTGCGGAACCGGGCGATACGGTTGTTATTGCCGGAAAAGGTCATGAGGATTATCAGATTATTGGGGGTAAAAGACTCCATTTTGACGATGCCGAGACAGCACGGCAGATTCTGAGGTCAGGGATATGAAAGGTTATACGCTGGAAAGGCTTCTCGGAAGCATTGGCACAACTGCGGAACGGATTGACAGGGCTCTGCTCGGTAAGGATGTCACAGGTGTATCCACCGATACCCGGTCGCTGCTGAAAGGCGATGTGTTTTTCGCGGTACGGGGTGAGCGGTTCGATGGCGCCGATTATGTTGACAGGGCAGACAAAGCGGGAGCAGTCCTGTCAGTGGTTAATGCGGCATCCCGTGAAAAAATCCCTGCTCGGGTGCCCGTTGCTTTCGTTGGGGATACGGTCAAAGCTCTCGGAAGCGCCGCCCGTGAATATCGTTCGATGTTTACCGGGAAAGTGATAGGAATAACCGGGACAAGCGGTAAGACCACCGCCAAAGAGCTGATGCGTGCCGTGCTCGAAAGCCGTTTTACCGTTCATGCGACACGGGGGAATTACAATAACCAGATCGGCCTTCCGCTTTCTGTGTTCGGCCTCGGCCGGGATCATAAATGCGCAGTGTTCGAGATGGGCATGAGCGCCCCCGGTGAAATAATGTACCTTGCCGGAATCGCACGGCCCGATATCGTTGTCCTGTTGAACGTGGGGCCGGCGCATATGGAATTTTTCAGGGATATGGATGCCATTGCGGATGCAAAGGCGGAAATTCTGGAATCGATCAACGAGAAGGGAACAGCTATAGTCAATGGTGACGATGCGCTTATTGAGGCACGCCTGCCGCGATGCAGGGCGCGGATTGTCCGGTTCGGCATCAAGACGCAGGGTGACTTTCGCGCCCGGCATGTGGTTATTGAGAAGGATGGCTGTGCTGCGTTCGAGATCGAGGGAAATACAGTCAAGCTGTTAATACCCGGTTCCCATAATGTATATAACGCTCTTGCCGCCTATGCCGTCGGAAGAGTCATGGGCACCGGAAAGCAGGAAGCCGCTCATGCACTTGAAACAGTCGGTGCGCCTGCCATGAGAATGGAACGCATCGAGCGGGGCGGCATACACATCATCAATGATTCATATAACGCAAACCCCCTTTCAATGAGAGCCGCCGCCGAGGTACTTACCAATACGGAAATATCCGGCGGCGGTAAAAAAATCGCAGTATTGGGGGATATGCTCGAGCTTGGAACGTTATCCACATCATCGCACCGTGAAATCGGAACTCTTTTCGGATCGCTTGGAATTGCGTACCTGTGTCTTGTCGGAAAATCGGCCGGACTGTATGCTTCGGGTGCGTTATATGCGGGAATGAATCCCGACAGGATAATGAATTTCGAAAATCCTGAAGATGCTCTCGGGTTTATCAGACAGATCGCATGTCAGGGTGATGTTGTTTTTGTCAAGGGTTCCCGGGCGCTCGGAATGGAAAAAATCGTGGCGGGTTTATAAAGAGGAAATTCTATGTTTTATCATCTGCTCGTACCGCTGATACCTCACTTTACGGCGCTGAATATTTTCAACTATATCACCTTTCGCGCCGGCTATGCAATGATAACGGCGCTGCTGGTGGCTTTTGTTTTCGGCCCGCGAATAATCAGATGGCTCCGCAGATGGCAGGTTCATGAAAAAATCCGGAGCGATGGTCCCCAGACCCATCTGGCCAAGGAGGGAACGGTTACGATGGGCGGAATCATTGTCCTCGCGGGAGTTATTGTCCCCACTCTGCTCTGGTCGAGGCTTGATAACATATATGTGCTCCTTGCCGTTTTCTCGACAGTCTGGATGGGCGCGGTCGGATTTTTGGACGATTATCTCAAAGCAAAGCGTAAAATGCGTAAAGGGCTCGTAGCGAAATATAAACTTATCGGGCAGATTGCACTAGGATGTATTGTCGGAAGCTCTCTTTATTTCTTCGACTCCGGCGATCAGCACCAGTTGATGACCATGATACCGTTCCTCAAGAACTATGCGTTCAATTACTCTGCATGGTATATATACATTCCGATGGTGATTCTTGTGATTACAGCAACCTCGAATGCGGTGAATCTGAGCGACGGTCTCGATGGACTCGCCATCGGGCTTGTCGCCATCGCCGCCGGAACATACGCGATAATCTGTTATGTGCTCGGCCGTGTCACCACGGCGGATTATCTGAATGTTTTCTATATACCCGGATGCGGAGAGCTGACCATATTCAGCCTTTCCATAGTGGGCGCTTCTCTCGGTTTTCTGTGGTTTAACTTTCACCCGGCGAAGGTTTTCATGGGCGATACCGGGGCGCTGTCGCTCGGGGGAGCGCTCGGGGCAATGGCTGTCATGAGTAAAACAGAAATCCTGCTTATTTTCGTCGGCGGAGTTTTTGTATTAGAGGTGCTTTCGGTCATTATCCAGGTTGCTTCGTTCAAGCTTCGGGGCAAGCGGGTATTTAAAATGGCGCCTCTGCACCACCATTTCGAGCTCCTTGGCTGGGCCGAGGAAACGGTCGTCGTGCGATTCTGGATCATCGGTTTTTTTCTTGCGGTCATTGCCTTGACCACGTTTAAGATACGATAACATGGAGAGTACCATGAAAATTGCCAGGAACGTGGGCTCCTGGGCGCTCAATGTTCTTTTGATGGTTACGGGAGTCGGTCTCGTAATGTTCTATATCGCCGGTATTATCATGGCGATAATTGCGGTTGCAAAATCATAGTCTATTTGAAAGAATAATTCTGATCTCTGGCATGTGTCAGCAGTTTCGTGTGAAAAAATCGAACGTTATGCGGCTGGTACGGAGTATTTATGAACGATAATCATGGTGTTGATGTCTGGCTTCTCACATCGGTATTGATTCTTGCCGCATTCGGGCTCGTCATGGTGTACAGTTCGAGCATGTATCTCGGGATGGAACGAACCGGCAGCGGAGCCTTTTTCTTTAAAAAACAGGCATTCCGGCTTGTGCTCGGGCTTGTTATGATGATGTTCCTGACAAAGATCAATTACCGCGGTTATATGAAAATCGCCCCGATACTTCTGGCCGTGGGATTTTTCACACTTATCGTTCTCCTGATACAGAAGTATGCGACCGGGAAACATGTTCACCGCTGGCTGCGGCTTGGGCCGCTCGTTTTTCAGCCGTCCGAATTCATGAAAATATTCCTTTTGATGTATCTCAGCGCAACCATAGCCGGAATGGGCGAACGGGTGCGCGAATTCGTGAAGGGTTTTCTCCCGCTGCTTGCGATAATCGGCACCACGTTCATACTTGTCGTGCTTGAACCCGATCTGGGCATGGCCGGGCTTATCCTCGTGACCGGTTTATATGTTCTGTTCATCGGCAGGGCGAAGCTACTCCATCTGATGCTCATCTCAGCCCCGGCTTTCGCTTCCCTCATCTTTATTGTCAGCACTGTGCCGTACATGAAACAGCGATGGGAAACGTTTATCCACCCCGATTTCACTTCCGAAGCCGGGTACCAGATACATCAGTCCATCATCGGTATCGGGAGCGGGGGATTGGTTGGCCTCGGCCTTGGGAACAGCAGGCTCAAGTATCTGTTTCTTCCCGAAAGTCATACCGATTTCGTATTTTCGATTCTTGCTGAAGAGCTCGGTTTCATAGGAACCATCGCAATTCTCGGCCTGTTACTGCTCGTTGTGTACCGCGGCCTGAAAATTGCCTCACAGGCTCCTGATATGTTCGGGTTTCTCCTTGCCTCCGGGCTTTCGATGATGGTCGGTTTTCAGGCGTTTATCAATATCGGCGTCGCCACGGCGGTTCTGCCGACAACCGGAATGACGCTGCCGTTCATTTCGTACGGCGGCTCGTCTCTGCTTCTCCTGTTCTGCGCCACGGGGATTCTTCTCAACATCTCCAAACAGGGGAGTTACGAACGGCGTTTGTCCTACGAATTCGGCATCCGCCTCCACAGGAGGGTGGTATCGTGAGAATCATGTTTGCCGGCGGCGGAACAGGCGGCCATGTATATCCCGCTCTTGCGGTTGCCGAGGAGATACTCCAAAGGCAGCCCGGCACCGAGGTTCTCTTCGTGGGCGGAACAAAGGGCAATGAACGCAGGATCGTCGCCCGCTGGGGCTACCCGTTCGAGGGCCTGCCGGTCATGGGCATGCCGAGAAAACTTTCCCCTGCTCTGGCAGGTTTCGCATGGAAACTGGGCGTTTCGATTCTGAGGTCGCGCAGGCTTCTCCGCGCCTTCAGGCCTACCGTGGTCATGGCCACCGGAGGATATGTTTCAGGGCCGCCGATGATTGCCGCATGGAGCCTGGGCATCCCCTTTGTCATTCAGGAGCAGAATTCATTTCCGGGAGTTACCAACCGCAAACTGGCGAGATTTGCAGACATCGTGTTTCTCGGTTTTGAAGATGCGGTTCCCTCTTTCAACGGAAAAGCAGAGACAGTTGTCACGGGTAATCCGGTTCGGAAGGGTATCGATGTCGCACAGCGTGAAAATTCAGCGCGGTTTTTCGGTCTCGATCCCTCCAAAAAAACTGTCCTTGTTTTCGGCGGAAGTCAGGGTTCCCGTGCAATCAACAGGGCATTTTCGGAGATAGTTGATTCGCTCGCCGACCGTGATATTCAGGTAATCTGGCAGACCGGCGATCTGGGACATGAGATATATTCAGATTACGATGGCCGTTCCGGGGGAAGAATCAGGGTTCTGGCCTATATCGACACCATGGAACAGGCATATGCAGCCGCTGACCTCGTGGTTGCCCGCGCCGGGGCGATGAGCATAGCGGAGATTACGGCGTGCGGTATTCCGGCGCTTTTTATTCCGCTCCCGACCGCTGCGGCGAACCATCAGGAGCACAATGCCCGTGCGCTTGTCCGGGCCGGCGCGGCGTCCATGATCCTCGAACGCGACCTCACGTCACAGGTGCTCGCGCAGGAGATTCTCGGAATTGTGATGTCCGGGGAGCGTCTCGGGGCAATGTCGGAAGCATCGAAAAAATTCGGGAAAAAGGATGCGGCGGGCGATATCGCAGGAATAATCATTGAGCGGTATGGAAGTAATTAACGGCAGATCGGAGTATTCATGCTTCTTGGACCACTGACACAGCGCGTCAGGAATATACACCTTATCGGAATCGGCGGTTCGGGTATGAGCGGTATTGCGGAAATCCTTGTGAACCTCGGTTTCACCGTGACAGGATCGGACCTTCGCAAAACGCCGGTAACCGATCGGCTTGAATCCCTCGGCGCCCGCATATTTATAGGACACAAGGCCGAAAATGTGGATGGGAGAGACGTTGTCGTGTATTCCTCCGCTGTCAGGCAGACCAATCATGAAATTATAGCCGCCCGCGAGCGTAAAATCCCCGTCATCGGAAGACCGGAGATGCTCGCCGAACTCATGCGCATGAAATACGGTATCTGTATTGCCGGGACACACGGCAAGACGACCACGACGTCCATGACGGGGCTGGTGCTTACCAAAGGAAACATCGATCCCACCATTATCGTGGGGGGACGGGTGGCCGGATACGGCGGCGGCGCGAAAATCGGGCAGTCACATTACCTTGTTCTCGAAGCGGACGAGTACGACAGGACGTTTCTCAAGCTCACGCCGGTCATTGCCGTGGTTACGAATATCGATCTCGAGCATCTCGACTGTTACCAGGATATGGATGATATAAGCGCCGCGTTTCTCGAATTTGTCAACAAAGTGCCGTTTTATGGCTCGGTAATACTCTGCATCGACGACAGCGGCGTTCAGGGTATCATACCCGACGTGACAAGGAGGATGGTCTCGTATGGTATATCCCGACAGGCAGATGTCCGGGCCGAAAATGTGGTGTTCAGGGGAGTGAATACATCGTTCGATGTTCTCTCGCGGGGATCGTGCCTGGGGAACATCTCCCTCGGCATTCCGGGAGTTCATAATATCAGGAACGCCCTTGCCGCTGTCGCTGTCGGAATCGAGATGGGGCTGCCGTTTGAAACCATTTCCGGGGCGCTTGGAGAGTTCAGGACGGTCGAGCGCCGGTTTGAAATAAAAGGGGAGGAATGCGGCGTTATGGTTGTCGATGATTTCGCCCATCACCCCTCCGAGATCATTGCGAGCCTCAAGGGTGTCCGGGCCGGATTTGACCGGCGCGTCGTCGCGGTCTTTCAGCCGCATCTTTATTCACGAACCCGTGATTTTCACGAGGAATTCGGGCGGGCTTTCATGAATTCCGATGTGCTCGTTGTAACCGATGTGTACCCCGCGCGCGAGGAACCGATCGAAGGGATAACCGGAAAGCTTGTTTCGGATGCTGCACAGGCCGCCGGGCACCGGAATGTGACATATATCGAAAACCGGGATAAGGTTGCCCGTGCGGTGAAAAAGATTGTCCGTGACGGCGACATGGTTATCACCTACGGTGCAGGGGATATATACCGTGTCGGAACGGAATTGCTCGGAATGCTGAAAGAAGACGGTTGTACCAACACTACGGATAAAACATAATAAAGAAAGCCATGAAAAAAAGAACGTCCGAAAAAATAAACAACAGCCCGAAGTGGAAACAGAGACAGGTTGCTTCGAGGCGAAAATCTCCCGGCTCGCACAGGTCCGGGGGCGGATCAGGAGGTTTCGGCGGCGGTATTGTCCGTTTCCTTGCCGGATGCGCCGTTCTATGTGCGGTTTTCTGGTTTGCAGGGATTCCGGTTGTTCGCATGATTGCGTCGTATCCGGTATTCAATATCAGGGATGTGAAAATTAAAGGCGCGCAGTATCTCGATTCCGAAAAGCTCATGACAACCGCCGGTATCGAGACCGGAACAAATATATTTGCCCTCGACCTTGAGAATATTTCACAATCGCTTAAAACAGCGTTTACCACAGAGAATATCATTGTTTACAGGAGACTGCCCAATACAATCGTCATCGAGGTTCGGGAAAGGAAACCTGTCGCGCTGTTGAACATGAATACCCTTGTCGGCGTCGATAAAGATGGCGTTCCTCTTCCCCATATCGGGGCCGATATGGTGGAGACGCTGCCGATTGTTACAGGTATCAAGTCGGTTACGTCGCTCTCGGACTCAACGGTGAAATCACGGCTTCTGACCGGTTTGAAGATGCTCGACCGGATATCGAAAGATGCGCCTGCCGTATATGCGAGGATTTCTGAAGTTGATGTGTCGAACACGGCGGATATGGGTATCAGCCTCGTCGACAATGGATTGCAGGTCATCATCGGAGATCGCGACTGGAAACAGAAGATTCCGAACCTTGAAAAAGTGATCAATGAAGTGACCTGGCGCAGGAACGACGCTAAAGCTGTAGACCTTCGCTTTGGCGAAAAAGTTATTGTCAGAAAATGAACGAGTTCAGGAGCTTGAAATGAGCAAAGAGAATATAATAGTGGGGCTTGACATCGGGACCACCAAGATCGCCACGGTTATCGCCCGGTATGAGGATGATGGCAAGCCGACTATCATCGGCGTCGGGACGAGCTCGTGCGAGGGTCTCAAACGGGGAGTCGTGATAAATCTCGAGAAAACCGTGGAAGGTATCACAAAATCGGTCAACGATGCCGAGCTTATGGCAGGTGTAGAGGTACGGGATGCCTATGTGGGGATTGCGGGCGACCATATCAAGTCGCTCAATTCACGCGGGGTTATTGCGGTATCGCGGCCCGATCATACCATTACCGAAAAAGACATCGAGCGTGTCATCGATGCGGCCCGGGCGATCAGACTTCCCGAAGACCGCGAGATTATCCATATCATTCCCCAGGAGTATATCGTCGACAACCAGGACGGCATCAGGAATCCGCTCGACATCTCCGGTGTCCGTCTCGAAGCGGAAGTACACATTGTCACCGGGATGATGACATCGATACAGAATGTGGTGAAATGCGTGAACCGCGCGGGTATCGAAGTGCACGAGCTCGTACTCGAACCGCTCGCCAGTGCTTATGCCGTGCTGACCAGCGACGAGAGGGAACTGGGATGCGCCGTTCTTGATATCGGCGGCGGAACGACCGACCTGGCTGTTTTCCACGAGGATGCCATACGATATACATCGGTTATCGGGATAGGAGGCAAGAACGTCACACAGGATATCGCGATAGGTCTGAGGACGCCGGTAGAAAACGCCGAAGCGATCAAAATCGAGCAGGGATATGCTCTGAAATCCATGATTCCGAAAAATGTAACCTTTGATGTCCCCGGCACAGGCGGACGGGAACCGCGGATGGTGTCGCTCGATATTATCGGGACTATTATCGAGCCCCGTATGGAAGAGCTCTTTACCCTGGCGAAAAAGGAAATTGAAAACAATGAATATACCAGCCTGCTCGGTGCCGGAATCGTGCTGACCGGCGGAGCATCGCTCCTTCGGGGCACCGCCGAACTCGCGGAACAGGTATTCGATATGCCTGCAAAGGTCGGGTATCCCAAAGGATTCAGCGGTATCACCGATATTATCAACAATCCGGCATATGCTACCGTGCTCGGATTGGTTATCTATGGTATGCAGGCGGCAAGCGGAGATACGGTTAAGGATTTCAATAAACCCGGTTCCATGAACCGGTTTGTGACAGGAATAAAAAAGTGGTTTTCGGATTTCATATAATGAATCAAGGAGGGGTGAGTTATGAATATTGAAATCGACATGGCGATGTACGGGGCCGCGAATATAAAAGTAATAGGGGTCGGAGGCGCTGGTGGAAACGCGGTGAACCGAATGATAAACTCCAACCTCAAAGGTGTCGAGTTTATCGCTGCGAATACCGATAAACAGGCGCTCGATATCAACCAGGCGAATATTAAAATCCAGATAGGAACAAACCTTACAAAGGGTCTGGGAGCAGGCGCTGATCCGGAAAAGGGCAGAAAAGCTCTCGAAGAAAACAGCGACAAAATCTATGAGGTGCTTCAGGGCGCCGATATGATCTTTATAACCGCCGGAATGGGAGGCGGAACGGGTACCGGCGCCTCGCCGCTCATCGGCGAAATCGCCCGGGAAATCGGGGCTCTCACCGTCGGCGTCGTAACCAAGCCTTTCCTCTTCGAGGGTGCCACACGGCAGCGGATCGCAGTTCAGGGCGTCAACGCGCTCAAGGATGTGGTCGATACGCTGATTGTCGTGCCGAACCAGCGTCTCCTCGCTATCGCCGAGCGGAACATGCCCTTTACGGAGGCGTTCAAAATGGCCGATAATGTGCTGTTTCAGGCCACCAAGGGTATTTCAGATATCATCAACGTGCCGGGAATCGTGAATGTGGACTTCATGGATGTCCGGACAGTGATGAAAGAGATGGGTGACGCGATCATGGGTACCGGCTCGGCAGGCGGAGAAAACCGCGGCCGTCTCGCGGCGGAACAGGCGATCAACAGCCCGCTCCTCGAAAATGTCTCTATAAAAGGTGCGCGGGGTGTTCTTCTCAATATTACCGGCGGGCCGGACATGGGACTGTACGACATCGATCAGGCGGCCATGCTCATTTACGAAGAAGCGGGCGAGGGTGCAAACATCATTTTCGGCGCTGTTCTCGATGAGAATCTCAAGGATGAGGTCAGGGTGACCGTCATCGCCACAGGATTCAATACGGTCGGGGAAAATCAGGAAGAAGAACCGAATATAGCATCGTTTGTGGATTTCGAAGCCAGCAGCCCCAGCTTCGATATCAAGAGAGCAGTCATGGATGCCGCGGGAATGGTAAAGGACGATCATGACCAGCGTGTTGTAACGGGCGGAACGATCAAACGGTTCGAGCGCGGCGGAAGAAACGACCTCGATTATCCGACGTTTCTGAGAAGAACGGCCGATTAAGGAGAGGTGATAAAGACACAAGGCAGAAGGCAAAAGGCACAAGGCACAAGGCAGAAGATAAAAGACAAAAGACAAAAGGCAGAAGGCAGAAGGCAGAAGGCAGAAAATAAAAAACAAAAAGAGAAAACCAGTAATCAAAGGTTATGATCCATATATTTGATAAACGATATTTCTTCATCGGACTCACGAAAAAGAAGTTTTTCACCGCTCTTTTAAGGTGTGATGAAGGATAACCAGACCGACGAGCGTTTGGGAATACTCCTGCTCTATCCTGATGATAAACGGGCGGCGCTCGGTTCGCCGGGATTCAGGCAGGTGTTCAGAACATTCTCCTGTGCGGACGATGTTACCGTAGACTGGGGATGGTACGACGAACGGACCGGACGTGTCATCCTCGAGTGCCGTACATGGGAAAAGCAGTGCTACAACGTTGTAGCTCTAAGCGTGCCGTTCGAACTCCTCTACGGAAATGCCGTGCGGATTCTATCGGCGCTCAATCTGGAACCGGAAAAGGAGAAACGGAAACTCAATGACCCCGTCGTAGTGATCGGAGGCGCCGCACCGACCATAAATCCCTCCGTCGCGCGGGTTCTTGCAGATATTGTCTGTATCGGGGAAGCGGAAGCATTTTTCTCCGAACTGTTACGGATTCTCCAGTCTTACCGATTTTCAGGGGCGGCCAGGCGACTCACCCCCATGACAGGTACGCCAGTACCTGAAAACGTTCAGGTCGCCCCTGATATCTCTTTACCTCCTGAGTCAATCGATTCATCCATGCTGGACGGTTTCGACGATCCCGCGCTGTGCGCGTTCGAGGATGCGGGACTGGTCGAGGTCGGCCGAGGCTGTTCGCGCGGCTGCCGTTTCTGCGCCGCCGGTCATATCTATCTCCCCGTAAGGCACCGTGCCGTGGACGATGTGCTGCGCGACGCCCGCACTTATAAAGGAAAAGCCGGACGTATCGGGCTTGTCGGAGCATCGGTATCAGACCATCGCCATCTCAAGGAGATTTTCCGTGGATTGCTCGATCTCGGTTTCGGCCTGACAACCTCATCGTTCCGAGCCGACATGATCGATGATGAACTTGTCGGGCTGCTCGCGGCGGGAGGGCTCAGGACTGTGACCATCGCGCCTGAAGGCGGGAGCGAGCGCATACGGCGGATAATCAACAAGAATCTGACCGAGGACAGGATACTCGATGCGGTCAAAACATGTAATCGTGCCGGTATACGGGGTCTCAAGCTGTACTACATGGTGGGACTTCCCTGGGAGTGCCGGTCGGACATAACCGCGATTATAGATCTTACCGCAAAAATTCACAGCATCTTTCGCGGTCCCGGAAAGAAGATAACCGTGTCGGTCAATCCCTTCATTCCAAAGCCGCAGACGCCCTTCCAGTGGTGCGGTATGGCCGAGCCCGGATATATCGAGAAAGTGTACCGTACCCTGAAGCGTGGATTTCTGAAAATGTCGGGCCTGAGCTTCAAGCCCATGAGTGTCCGTACTGCGGTCAGGGAAGCGGTCATTTCACTCGGCGACGGAGCGGTCGGCAAGGCTCTCGTTGAAACGGTACGGGATGAGGTTCCATGGAAAAAAGCGCTCGTCCGGCACGGTATAGATATCAACCGGCTCGTACACAGCGATAAACCGCCAGAGATTATATTCCCCTGGGACGATATTACCGGGGAAAAAAGAAAAGCGGCGCTCCGTGCTTCCTATGAAAAAGCACAGCTCACCGCTCAGGATGTTCAGGAAACGTGACAGTCTCAGGCCTTGACGATTTTACCGCTTCTGAGACACCGTGTGCAGATTCTTATCCGCATGGTCGTTTTTCCGACCTTTGCACGGACATTGACAAGATTCGGCCTGAATTCCCGTCTCGATTTGTTATTGGCATGACTGACATTGTTGCCGAGCATGCGCTTTTTTCCGCAGATTTCGCACTCACGTGACATTCTCTATGACCTCCGTTTAAAAATTTCAAAGTATAGATTGTAAATATATAAAATAATAGTGAGAAGCGAAAGAGATATTTTCTAATAATACTCTTTTTTTTCAAGTTACCATATTCGCGATTCAGAGCATTGAACGGAATACGGATTTTCGCGGATTTGTTTTTGTCTCTTTTTTATAAGAACGATTGTCAATTTATAAAGATCGTATAAATAATATATTATGTCTGTTGTTGTCTTTGTGTTTTAGTGCCTTTGTGGTGAAATGTTTTATGAATATTTTCGAAAATACGGTCTGCCTCCCTTTCAATAGAAATATTTTCCTGCGATTATGTCTGCAATTTCATTAACAGTCGTCTCGGTGCCCTTGATGGCGTCATAGACACGATAATGCCATGGCTCGGGGCCGAGCGCCGTGCGCCAGGTCTTGATTGCGAGTGTATTATCCTCCCCGCAAGTTTTGAGGTGTGCGAGGTTGCCGCGGAGGATTTCCTGGCTTTCGAGCGTTGTAAGAGAGTCAGTCGCAACCTGTTCGGCAATGAGGTATATGTACTTCGCCAGATTGACATACGAGCGGACGACCCGGGTTTCATTGGCCAGATGCGGGCTCCCGAACTTCCCGGCAATAGCGAGCGCCCGGTCGCAAGCGGCGATTTTTGTGTCGAAGTCATCCGGGCTTGTGTAGTATCTGAATATACCCCCGCCGAGATAGGGCCGGGTGCGCTTTTCGACCATTTGAACAGCCTGACCCCACGAATACACGACGGGGAATTCGGAATCGTAGACATCGAATTCCACAGGGCCCATGAGCTCCGACCATTCGCCGACAGCCTCCGGATTTTCGTATCCTTCGCGGGTGGCCCATGCGATGGCAAATTCCTTTTCCGTGCGACCTTTCAGGTTCCATGACCACTCGGCAAGCGCGTTTGTATTGAACCCGTACGTTTCCTTCCCCTTGTCACCGCCGGTGTAAATACTGCCCCATGCGAGCATGCCGTACGCGCCCTTCCAGTTGCGACGCACGAGGTGGCTCACATAATCTCTGATACGGTGAGCCGAGCTGCAGGGAACCTTGTATTCGGGTGTATCCACCCGGCCGTAGGCGCCGAGCGGGACATCGTAACTGGCTATCCACCGTCCCTCGGCGGCATATGAATCGAAGAGGGGATTGACATAGACATCCCTCGGCATGCGGGTGACCCGCTCTACCCAGGATGCGCAGCACCGTTCGATCCTGACTTCGGGCGGTGTTTCGGCAAGCACCCGGTAATACTTCTCAGAAGTGGTTGTCGATATGAACAGGCGGATGGTCAAATCGGGGTACGTTTTCCGTGCTTCACGCCATGCATTGACACAAGCACGCGCCTCGAGAACGAACTGCCCGGTCGCGGTACATTCTTTACAGCCGCACTGCGCGGGACGCTCGCTGAGCCAGCAGCTTATCTCGCCGGCTCCCTGCGAGGCGATGCTTGTCATCCATTCGGTGAGAATCCGGGTAAACAGCGGATTCGATGTGCACGGGACACGGTGCTGATTGCCGCCTTTGTGAGCGAAATACCTTCCAGAAAGGGCGCTGTCGCCAACCCCCGCGAGCTCAGGGTATGCCCTGAAGAGGCCGTAATCGTGGAGAAAATTGAAGTGCATGATGAACGGGAGATAGTTAAACGCCATGAGACGGGCTTTCAGCATGAGGTCTTTGTCGATGGTCGCCTCGTTTTTCTTGCCCCGCTCGACCGTATGAAGCTGTGTTGTCGCCATTTTGCCGTAATTGAGCTTTACCGATGCCATCCACGGTATCCATTCTTCGGGATGGTCGAAGTTCCAGAGTCCGCGCTCTTCCATGTCGGGCCAGTCGACCACATCGGCGCACGGAATGGTAACCGTCTGAGCGGTTATAAACGGCTCCATGAGCTGACGAAGCGTCACCGCCGCGTAATAGACACCCCTGCCATCGAGACCGGTGAGCAGGAGCGCTGTGCTTCCTTCCGGCTGAATGATGTACGCCTGGGCGCTGTTGGGAAGGGATTCAAGCCTTCCATACTGTTTGATCGCCACACCATCGAGCTTACCCTGCTTATCCGCGACACCGATGATGATAGCGAATCCTTTGCCGGAAGGTACGGAACCGGTTTTAACACGGAACATCTCCTCGATTTCGCGGGCGGCATTCCGTTCGATGTCGGTAGCGTTTTTACGAAGAGTGATTACTATATCGGACGGCTTTACGGTGACTTTTTGTCTGATGGAAATTTCATGAGGAAGCGGTATGAGATGCCTGATAAATCTGATTTCTTCCTGGGATGTCATCGGTACAACCTCCGCATGAAGGAGAGAAGCGAAACAAACGACGAGGGGGAAATACCATATAACGATTCTCAACATCGGCAACCTCCCTGTGCTGAAATATGACCGGATTAAAACGCCCCCACGAGCTGCACCTCGCGCTCGAGCTCGATTCCTCTTTTCTCTTTTACCACGCGCTCGATGTGTTCGATGACCGCGAGCACATCTCTTGCAGTAGCCTTGCCGGTGTTGACCACAAAATTTGCATGGTAGAGGGAAACCTGCGCGTCCCCGACGCTGAATCCCTTGAGGCCGAGCTCATCGAGAAGCCGTCCTGCCTGCATATTATCCCTGTGGACATTCTTGAACACACAGCCGCACGAGGGGTAATCGAAATGGTGATCCCCGGTGCGGCGGCTCTCGATATCGGCCATGTGCTTCCTGATATCGTCGCTGTCGCCGTCCTCCCACAACAGGGTCAGTTCGGCGATGAGCCAACCCTCCCGGATGATTCCGGTTTTTTTATAGGCGAAATCAATATCTTCTTTCCGAAAGGTTTTTTTACCCCGGTCCGGGTGCACGGCGACCAGTTCGAGGAACACGTCCGAAATACTTTTCATGTCGTACCGGGCATTCATGGCAAGCGCCCCGCCGATGGTTCCTGGCAGAAGATACATGAACTCGAGGCCGGTTTTCCCGCGATCGAGAGCTATTTCGCTCACGAGCGACGATTTCAGTCCGGCGCCGCATACGATACAGTCGTCGAATGTTTCGTACCGGTTCATCCCGATGGTTATGATAACAGCACCGTCCCAGTAACGGTCGCCGACCAGAACGTTCGTTCCGCCTCCGAGGATATAATAGGGAACGGCGTTTTCCATGAGATGTTTAAGAATCCCGATAAATTCATCCGTATCCGTCGGGAAATACATTTCCCGCGCGACACCGCCGATTTTGTAGTTCGTATACTGGGCGACGGGAACGTTTTTTTGAGGTTGAATCATGGCATACCCTTTATGTTTTCGGGATTTCGACTGTTAATCCGATCTATTAGCCCGCAAAGGATAGAACGCAGATTTACGCGGATCGCGCGGATCTACGCTGATTTGAGTAGGAGTAATTCATGAATTACCCCTACTTTTTGGTTAAATATATTTTTTTATGAATAATCCCCATGACCATAGGTGGTCACAACGAAAGATGAAAAGTCTATGCAGCTGCATATGGATTCCCGATTAAAGATTCGGGAATGACGTCGTTTCAGTGACTCCCGACACCATGCCGAGGCTTCGGCACCGGGAACTGCAGATTCATTTCCAGATAAATCAGGCTTGTCTGCCTCCTCATTCTTTGAGCGTCGGGTCCAGTATGTCCCTCAGTCCGTCGCCGAGCAGGTTGAATCCCATGACGGTCAGGAAGAGCGCCACACCGGGGAATACATATATCCATGGCCGTGAGGCAGTCGCCAGATAAGCCTGTCCCTCGGTTATCATGCGCCCCCAGGAGGGAATATGCGGCTCGGCGCCAAGACCGAGAAACGACAGCCATGCCTCGGTAAGTATGTTTCCCGCGATTCCGATGGTACCCATGACGATGATGGGGGCGAGGGCATTGGGCATCACATGCCTGACAAGAATCCGCATCGGGCTGAATCCGAGCGCCACCGCGCCGACAACATAATCCTCGTTTCTGATCTCCATGACCCTCGAGCGCACGAGACGGGCCACGGTTGTCCAACCAATCAGTCCAAGCACCAGAAAAATCTTGTTGACCGATGGATTTTCGAAGACTGCCATGACCGCGAGCGCAAGGATTGCAGCGGGAAGGGCAAGAAATACATCGGTGATGCGCATGATGAATGAGTCGGTTTTCCCGCCGAAATACCCTGACAGCGCCCCGAGCGCCGTACCTATCAGGAGCGATATGCTCATGGCAAGTATGCCGACTTTGAGGGATATGCGTGTCCCGTACATGACCCGAGCAAAGACATCGCGGCCGAGATTGTCGGTGCCGAAGAGGTTGGTCGAGGACGGCGGCAGCTCCTTGATGCTGAGGTCGACTTCATACGGGTCGTGGCCAGTCAGCAGGGGGGCAAACGCCGCACAGAAGATAAAGAGAGCTACGATTACAAGCCCTATAACGGCGCTGCGGGATCGGACGAGCGCCCGGAGACTGGAGGGTCTGCGAACCGGTTTATTCATCACGCTTTCTCCTGCGAGCCGTCGAGCCGTATCCGCGGGTCGAGCCATGCATATGACAGATCGACGATGAGGTTGGTCAGCACGAAAACAAACGCAAGGAACATCACGCATCCCTCGACGACCGGCAGATCGCGTACACGGATGGCATCGACCGTCGCCCGTCCGAGGCCCGGCCACGCGAATACCGTTTCGGTCGCGACAGCGCCGCCGAGCAGCGAGGCGAAGTTGATGCCGATGATGGTGATTACCGGAATGAGGGCGTTCCTGAGGGCATGACGGAGCATGACCGCCGTGTTCGACAGCCC
>JAJFUH010000113.1 GCA_021372535.1 bacterium | reverse complement strand
TTTTTCAACCCCATTGAAAAGCCCCGCGGTCACAACCGGTTTTCGGAAAAAGAATGGGTGCTGTCCGAGCGAGCCGAAGGCTCGTGAGTTCACACATTCCCGAAAAACGGGCCGTGAACGTGGAAGAAGGCTTTTCACGGGGTGCCCTTTCCTTAGTTACTTCCTTTGGGCAAGCAAAGGAAGTAACATATAAAAAAGTGTTCTTAAAAAAATGGGGGGTTGCCAGAAAATAGTTTACACCTTGTTGCTAACAGTAGGACATGATATTACAACTGGTGATTACGGAAACTCACCTCGCATATAACACTTTGATAATACAGATATTGGTGGCGCTTCCCCTCTCTTTCAAAGAGAGGGGCCAGGGGTGAGTTCTGGTGGAGAAAGGAAAGGTAATAATCACATCTGAAACATTCCACATACTGATACATGACCTGTTTATTCCATTTTTACCCGGACACAGATACTCCTTTTATTGATTCGGGCTTTGTCTTTGCCGGACAAACATCACGATAACCGCGGAGACAAACGCAAGCCCCGCGCCGGTTATAAACGCTGTTCCCTGTCCAAAACGGTTCCAGAGAAATCCGAACATGATACTGGCTGGCAGCGCTCCGAATCCGATGGATGCATGGTAAACCCCGAACGCCGTTCCCCGTTTGTCGGCTGCGGTAAGCTCCGAAACCCAGGCCCGCTCGGTCGGTTCGAGTATCCCGATTGAAGCGCCGTACACGATGAATATCACAACGAGCGCCATACCCGACCCGATCATCCCGAACGCCGCATAAATGAGAGCATACAGGCCGAGTCCTGTGATCATGAGGGCTTTGCGTCCGAGAACATCGGATGTTCTGCCTCCGAACCAGGCCCCGGCGATCTTGACAACATGGTGAAGCCCCCAGAGCAGGGCGACATACTGGGCGTCCACACCGGCATTCGACAGACGCATGAGCAGGAAGGCATCCGAGGAATTTCCGAGAGTGAAAACAAGCACCGCCGCAAGGAGCAGCCTGAAATCCCGTGACATGACAGCTTTCTCTGCTGGTGAGGGAATTTCCGCGGGCGTTTCTTTATGGGGCGGCTCCCGAAGCGTCGAAAGAATGGCGAGAACGACTGCGGCGGGGATTGCGGCGAACATGATCACATGACGGATCGAGAAACCGAGCCGGTTCATGAGCAGGAAAACAATTACCGGCCCGGCCACTGCGCCTGCATGATCCATGATGCGCTGGAGACCGAACGCGGCGCCGCGTCGCTCCGGGGGAACCTCGTCGGCGATTATGGCGTCACGGGGAGAGCTTCGCAGTCCCTTGCCCACCCTGTCGAGGAAACGGAGGACGAGCACTGCGGGCCACACGGTGGCGAGAGCTATGAGGGGACGGACCACGCTTGCAATGCCGTATCCGGCCACAACGAACGGCGTTCGCTTTTTTATCCTGTCAGCCCAGAGCCCGCTCACAAGCTTGAGAAATGATGCTGTCGATTCCGCGATGCCTTCGATAATGCCGAGGACAAACGGGCCGCCACCCGGGAGCGACTTGAGAAATACCGGCAGAAGCGGGAATATCATCTCGCTCGACATGTCGGTGAAAAAACTGAGATAGCCGAGTTTTATAACCGTTTTAGGGAATCCGTGTTTTCCGCTCATGAAATACTGCCTTTTTATGTTACATCAGATAAAGCCCCGGTGATTCATGGGAATGAACTCGTATACTGAGAAATAGTACGGCATATCTTCAAAAAAATCAAACGAAAACCACTAACCCTGATTATTCATGAAAATATGTAACCACGAAGACACGAAGACACGAAGACACGAATTCATATAATAGAGGTGTTTGCAAAAAGTCCGAATTATTAGAAAAAGCCCCCTTCCTGTCCTGCGGACATCCTTCCCCCGGTGGGGCAGGAACTAACCGTGGCGCAACGACTTCCCGTGCCCTCTCCGGGGGTCACGAAGCGAAGCGTAGAGCCGCGAAGAGCAAGGGACCGAAGGTTAGGGGGCTGTAGTTAAAAAAGACTCCTTTTTAACATTTGTAGAACGACTTTTGCAATTGGCTCAATATATTATATGTACTATATATAAGAATTTAATAATACGGTTATCCGGTTAAATCAGCTAACATGATTGATCCCCCTCGGCTCCTGCTGCGACGCTGCGCAGCGCGTCGAGTCGCCGTGTCCCCCTTATAAAAGAAAGGGGGATGAAAACGCCAAAAAAGCCGCTTCTCCCCCCCTTAAAAAGGGGGGATGCCGCAGGAAGGGGGGATCACATACTATCGGAAGAAATTATCAATTCAGGTTTAAAAGGTTTCAATACTTATCAAACTGGATAACCGGAATTATTAAACGTTAACACTCAACAAGATATAAATAAAAAAATCCGCGAAAATCCGTCCGATCCGCGAAAATCCGCGTTCTATTAAATTTATATCTGTTAATGCATCTGCGGTTCCCGGTGCTGAAATCCCGGCATGGTGTCGGGAGTCCCTGTAACTCCGTCATTCCCGAATCTTTAATCGGGAATCCATAATACATGTAATACTGATTATTGCTTCGGCGGCTAAACAGTGATATGAATTTCTGAAAAACGCTGTATTTGTTCGTTTTGTTGTCATATAATGTCATTCTTTAATCGCCGGAGCAATAACCACGGATGGACAAAGAAAAAAAAACCACGGAGACACGGAGAAAAGCCACAGATTACAAGATATTAAACGTAGGGGCACAATGCATTGTGCCCTTTTTTTATCGCCACGAATTACAAGGTTTTTCCCTTATGCCTTGTGCCTTGTGCCTTATGCCTTTTATTTTAAAAACGTCATTCCCGAATCTTTAATCGGGAATCCATAATACATGTAATATTGATTAAACACGGATGGACACAGATAAAAAATAATTACGCGTAGAAAAAACTCAAAATTCTTTTATCCTGTTTTCCTCTGTGACTCCGTGCTCGCCGTGGTTCATATGACCTGCTTTGGATTTGTAATATAATGTATAACAAAATTTTTAGAAAATGAATAACAAACTCAAACCTTTTCATTACTCTCGGCATTACAGTGCTAATGATGAACTCACTCGCTTTCAAGGAATATGCGGATAATGCTTGCTTCGTTACTGGCGCCAACAAGCTCATGCGGGTCTCACGTTCTCAAAAGTGCGAAGTGTTTTGAGTTTTGATATTAGCGTTTCTGTATTGCCCAAAGGCAATGCCCACACTTCTTTGCAACCAAGTGAATATCTATCTGTATCATACGTTTTAGGCATAGCAAAGACCATAGAGACTTGGTGAACAGTTGCGAACAAACCGGTTCCTACGTCTTGGAGCTTACTACCGTGCGGCATGATAACAATACGATTTTTAAAACGGTACTTAGCGTAAAGTGCCGACAGAGCCAACATGGTCTGTCTGTAATCAAACGTAGTCAATAGGGCCCACGGATCACCAGGGTTCATGATCGTTGCCGCAAACCATTTAGCCATATCTATTCGGTATGCATTCTTTTCGAGATCATGAGGCTCGCCAAATATCCATATTCGTGCAGCAGGATCAAGATCTGCTAAGACACCATCGGTGCGCTCTCTATTAAATGTGGGGAAAAGAATGAGAATAATAGGTAGTTCGCCAGTGTCATCTGCCTGAAGTATAGGGGGTTTAGTAACAAATCTGACGCCCGAGAACGGTCCTCGCACTTTCTCACCTCTTGGTTTGACCTTTCCGGACTGCCATTCTTCAAGAGTGGGGAAATACTCCTCGGACTCAGAGTAAAGAAGTGTCAGATCGCACCGGTAGTCAAGCAGTATCCTAAGGGCGGCCGAAAGAATCAGTGATGGACAACTAGTAATATCAAAGATAATTTTTACTGGGCCTCCTTTACTGATAGTATCGAGAAGACTTGTAAAACGCTCAGAAAAAAGCGGGTCGGGAGCAGCTATTGGGGCATTTAAGGGTCGATATGGTTTCATGCAAGTTAATGCAAGAATAAACTGATCGTATCTCTCACGGTTTCTTTCATTTGCTTTGTAATAAGTATCGAACTCAAATATTACAGCATTCGAAATTTGATTACCATTATCAACCAAACTTGCTGCGGCGCTTGTAGTTCGGTCCTCAAAACCCATTGCGCCAATATATAGGTCAAATTTATCCCCAGACTTCACTACATCATGCAGTTTTTTTATCTCTGGTAATGTATTCATGGCATTAGTGAGTTGGGTTGTCTCTCGTGGCACAAGCTCTATTTGGTCTCTCTCTTGCGGAGTGTAATCTTGCAGTGGAGATGTAGTCTCTGATTCGGTATCATCTTGCCGATCTATATCTTCAGTTAAAAAGCCAAGTTGTTCTTCAGGCATCTTTTTGTTTTTAAGATGATGATTACAAAACTCTTCAGGTCTATCTATGAAATACTCGAACTGTTGTTTCGTTAGTTGAAGATGTTCGCTACTTGTCAATGTAGTACCAAATGCTGGACAGTAAATGCGGCGTAGTGTAGCTCTATCAGAAATTGGAAGTCTAAGAGAGGGGGCTACCTGAATATCAACAAAAATACTAGCTTTTTGTAATCTTTCCCATGTTCGTTTTGCTGAGGCCATGGCCTTTGTTAAATCATCTACGTAGATATTAAGAAGATCATAAGGATCTTTTCTTACTTTGCCATTCCGATTAATACCTTGTCCTACTAGCGGATGATTATAAAGAAGCACTTTTGATAATTTACCAAAGGCTAAGACTATCTCATACAACTTCTGACCATCAGGTCGGATATGACGGATTCGAGATAAATACTCGCGTGAGACTCTCTCGATTACTCGGTTCTGCATTGCAGGTGGAATTACGTAAGGTGAAGTGTTTGGTTTTACTCCAGCATCATTAAAAATCTCTCCAACCATCCTTATCATCTCACTGTAGTCACCAGTACAAAGGTCCATAAGGCATTTTACACCATGGTAATGAACACTCTTCCTTGTGCCTTTGTCATGAAGGGCTTGACTGAGGCTCTTTCCTCCTGGATAGGTTGTTTGTCCAAGCCACTCATTAATGGTCCCCTGATATCCCTTAGAATGTTTGATTCTTTCGTCAAGTATTCGAAGCAATGCTTTCCCTTCCGCCTTGTGGACTTTTCGATTCAGATAAGCTGAACCCAAGTTAATGATTTTCTCTATATTTCGGCCTTCATCGAGAGCAAGAGGACGGGGATTGTCATATATAGAACCAAACATATGTGCGGAAATTTTAAAACATATGTGTTGTGACCGTTGACATACAATAGGATGAAGTTCTTCTTGCAAAACGAGGGGCACTCGTTCTTCTGTATAATCGTCAAGGAAAAAGATAAAATACCTATTAGACAAACTGGGAATCGCTTTTTTTATTACATCCATTAGGCGCGTCACAAAATCTATTGATCCACGCGCAGTTATCGGGATTGCATAAGCTATCGATCTTCTAATGAAACGCATTACTGCTTCTGCGCAAGAGCTCAATTCATTGAATGTTGTCACTGAAGAAGGTAGTCTTGATTGTTCCCATACACTTTCTGCTTCTTCCAAAATAAGTTTGCTAATTGTTGTTATAGCGTTTTGAGTCACGGGACCAAGGGGAGGAGGCATAACTGATAATGTTGAAGTTACTTCTGTAGCAACTGCCATATTAAAAAACAAAACGAGCGCATATTTATTCTTATCAATGTCTATTTGTGAGAAGTCCGAGAAACGCATATAGAACACTGATTCGCATGGAAGGTAAAAACCTACATATGGATCGTCAGCAATTTCACTTTTCTTATCAGCGGAGATTTTTGTTTTCAGACGCATCCTTTTAAAAATCATGGTCTTACCACAGCCACGTGGTCCTATTAGTAAGATATTACAATTCTTCTTAAGTTCTTCTGCCCACCACATGTTAGTAACACACAGATCGGCAAGAAGTGCTTCATTGGCAATATTATCAGAACTTAGCGGTTTAAAAGGATTGTCGAGTTCCCTTGGGAAGACCGCCATAGTTCTCAATCCCTCATGGAACATGTCTAATATTTGAGATGCTCTATATATTGCCAATGTTTCAGGTGCCATCCCTTCCAATAGCCCAGGAATGTGGCCTATCGCATTTAGTACCCTCTGGTCGTCCCTTGTCACAATTTCCCTTTTATATGCAGCATCCGAAAAACTTCTCAGATGCTGACCAAAGTTTTCAATGTCTTTTGATAAGCCCTCACCTGTTGATTCAAGTGGAAATGCCTCGCTGAAATCGATAACAACATATCTGATTTCTGGCATGGAACCACTCTTTCCAACTACTTCACGCATAATATTACGATCATGAAGATCACCGTGGCTAAAACCTAAACGACTCAGTTCCTCAAGTGCCACAGTTAAATGTTCTATATAGCGCTTAATTTCTTCACTAATTGAAAACTGATTGTTGGAATTAATAAACTTTTGCAATATATCCCCATCTACGAATCTGCTCTTGAACCAGATGAACTCGTATACTTTACCTCTGAGCTTCAATGACCATTCGCCCACTTCCTTCGGGAAAACTAGGAACCTTTCATCAGCCTCATCTGTGAAGCGTGCTATCTCGCGGAATGGGGCCCGATCGCCATAGGAGTCACGGGTGACAAGTTTTAAAGCCCATGAAAAACCAATTGAATCCTTAACCTTGAAAGTAACTGCAGTATTACCTGCACCTTTGAATTCTGCAACTTGGAAACCATTTATCTCTTGGCCAATCATTTGTTCTTCAAGATGTCTCTTGACAGATGGTGGCATTCCAATTTGTTTAACCATTGTTACCCCCTCGGGCTTTTCTAAAGATCATTACCCTCTCTCGTTTTGTTGCTTTCCCGTTCCGCCGAGAACGACGTTTATCAGGAATAGCATCTGACCAGTGTTTTTCTAACACCAGAGCATTTGCATCGTTATTTACAATATTCAATATTATGTTCGGAATGTCATGAAATCGCTTAGAGCGCGTTACATCTCCAAGTACAAGAACACAAATACCATCAATTTTGAGAACATCTGCCATTGTTTTAAGAATAATCGCCATATCTGACGAAAACGTGCTAATATTACCAATCTCTCTCTGGTTGATTATTCTAAAGTCTTCAACTCCCAAGAACCAAAGGCGTAAACGATTGTCCCTAGCGTAGTCGAGCGCATCCAAATAAGGGGGACTCGTAATGATCGTATCGATTGATCTGGGAGGTAAATACTTATTGATAACAGACTTCTGTAGAACTCTAAAGCGTGTTGTGCGTAGTGGTGGTGGGTTGGCGAGTGTACGCCTTATCTTAGCTTCAAGCCGCGGAATCGGATCACGGTATTCATACGCTTCGGGATATACATCCCGCGGAAAACGTTTGTAACGCAAATAGGGAACAAGGTGACTAGCCGGATACGAAAGGAATCCCGGCCTCTGATGGTGTAGTATCCCAAGCATACAACCAACAATAAAATACAACCTTCTTGCGAGAGACTCAGCAATCAGTATTCTCGTCTCTCTTAGGGTTTCCCCATGAAAGAAGTCTCTCACCCAATCAGGTGCCTTGTTTTCGTTCTTTTTTTCGTTCATCTTGACTAAACTCGTTAATGTTTCCATAGAGTTCAGACAAGCAGCTTCAGAACATGGTGCGTGGAGTTTAGCTCGTGTGAGAATGCAGGCATACGGATTTATGTCCGAGGCAATTACATGCCTGCCCAAGAGCCTAGCCTCTAAAGGAATGGTTCCTGATCCACAAAATGGATCCCATATCCAATCACCTGGGCGAGAGTATTCTTGCACGAGTTGCCTTGCCAGAATCGGCCTGATCTTACCAATATATGGGCTTATTTCGTGCAATCTGTGTCCTGGGTAATTCTCTTTTCTTGGCATTCAATCTCACCCACTTGCGGTTTGTTAGTACACTTTATTACTTATTGTGTCTCCTATACGGTTGAACATATATGAAAATCAATTTAAAATATTATTAATAATTTTACAGGAATTATGAATGGTCACAACCCCATCACTTTGTAAACGTTTCAAGTTCAGCATATGATTTATTGTACTTTTTTATACAGTATGTTAAGGCATAATTTCATAAGTCTAGTAGAAATTATATACAGTCTGTATATAATCCAAATGTAACATTATTACTTACAAAATATCAGTATGTCTTATTACTCTCTTTCCACCACGGCATAGTTTAAAACATCAGAATTCAAAGAAAATGATAAACAATATATTACAGAATTTTAAATTCATGTCAAGTAATTTTTACTATGATAATAAAAACGTTACTACCTTTGTCTTTTCCGGCAGAGTATTCCGTAAGCATGGATTTATTGATTGTATATGTCGTTCCTGTGCAGGGGCAATTCACGAATTACCCTCAACATATCCACCTGAATTAACCTTGTTAAGGAAGATCGAAAACGCCTGATACATTTTCTTCGTGTTTTTTCATCTTTACATGTTTTATGCGATACATATTAAGTAACCGCGCATATACTGTCTACCCAGTCTAAAATTATTTTTGTATTTTTTTTCAACGAAAAAATGAGAATCGATCCCGCGCTTAATACACCTGAAAACGCTGTAAATTTTTCGTCAAACAGGTATCTTATTTAAATTAAAGCATTTATCTGTAATATTTCCCGTGAATTCCCATGGATAATGCATCCGAGGGGAGAATCGTCTCTGAAGTCCCTGTTGACAGGGGATGACAGGATTCCCGATCGCACTGTTCCGGTGCTTGGAACACATCGTGTTGCAGGAAAGATAAACCTTTTAATTAAAAGCACTTGAATATGTTAATTGCTCCTGAATGCCCATGAATGATACATTCTTCCCCTCAAAATCCATTGATTTTATCCCCGGTTTTCACTATACTACAAGATTGTAGAGTTCTCATTTTAAGTATCAGTAATTTCACATGGTCACATGCTTTTTACAAGGAAAAGACAATGGCATCGAAAGAATTTCCGATTATTCCACGGCCGGTCAAGCCGGTCAAAACGCCGAACCGGACAATCCTGGGGCCCTCTCTCCCCGCGCCGGAATCGCTTCCCATACTCCAGATGCTCCGCGACAACGAGCCGTTTTCCATGCGCGGCCAGCCGCCCGTGGTCTGGGATCACGGTGACAGGTTTTACATCTACGATGCATTCGGAAACAAATGGCTCGACTGGTCGAGCGGTGTTCTGGTTGCCAATGCCGGTCACGGGCGCCGTGAGATCAGGGATGCGGTCATCGCCGAGGCCGAGCGCGGCCTTATTCACACCTACTGTTTCCCGTCCGGGGCGCGGGCGAAGCTTGCCAGAAAACTCGTTGAGGTAGCTCCGCCGTCCATGACGAGGGCGTTCATTCTGACCACCGGGTCGGAAGCGACCGAATGCGCCATAAAGCTCGCAAAAACATGGGGTACGAAACACGGCGGCCCGAAAAAGAACGTCTTCGTGACCTTCGATGAATCGTTCCATGGCAGGACATTGGGCGCCCAGCTCGCCGGCGGCATACCGGCGCTCAAGGAATGGATCGGCGAGCTCGACCCGTCCTTTGTCCAGGTGCCGTTCCCCGGATCGAACATCGTTTTCGACAAGAGCTTCGACCTGTTCCTTAAGACGCTCAAAAACAAGGGGATAGCCCCGGAGAACGTTGCCGGAGTCATGAGCGAGACCTACCAGGGAGGGAACTGCGGTTTCATGCCCGACGAGTATGCGGTGAGTCTCCGCGAATGGTGCGACCGGTACAATGTCGTGATGATTTATGACGAGGTTCAGGCCGGATTCGGACGAACCGGAAAGATGTGGGGCTTCGAGCACCACGGGATCGTGCCGGATATCATGTGTCTCGGCAAGGGGATTTCGTCGAGTCTCCCCATTTCCGCTGTCGTCGGCCGCGAGGACATCATGAACATGTACGGCCCGGGTTCGATGACCTCGACCCATTCCGGTCATCCGATTGGAGCGGTCGCCGCCCTCGCCTCGATCGAGCTCATCGAAAAGGAAGGGCTTGTCGAAAACGCCCGCATCATGGGTGAGCGCCTCGAAAAAGGTCTCAGGAAGATTCACGAGCGTCACCGTGACATCTTCGATTTCCAGGGGCGCGGCCTTGTGTACGGCTTCATGGCGCTCAGGGACCGCACAACGCTTGCGCCGGACGATGACCTCGCGTTCGAGATTATCCGCGGCTGTTTCGAGTCCGGGCTCCTCATGTTTGCGCCGGTCGGCCGGGGCGGCGGCACGGTCAAGATTTCTCCGCCGCTCTGCATCTCCGCCGACGCTATCGATGAGAGTCTTGGTGTATTTGGCGGGATCGTCGACGATATGATCGGGAAATACAGAAAATCGTGAGTTTATGAGAGTGGTGAACGTGTCTTTTCACGCGCCCGGTTCCCGAATTATTAATCGGGGACGAATGTATTGTTTATTGCTGTCAAGGGTATGAAAACAGGCATCCCGTGCCGGCCCTTGACAGCTTGTATTCCCAAAACAGTGTTTTGCGCCATGCTTTTTTAAATCATTTTTCCGCACTGCTCATCTGCAGCAGCGTTTTTTGTCTTTTTCCGGTTTTACGCAGGGATGCTCTGTTTCGTCACCATGACAAGCCGTTATCTGTTCCGGTGTACAATCCTGCGGCCTCTGAACGGGCTTGTTTTTCTTACAGCACTGATTTCCTGTTTTGCACATTTTATTCCTCCTCATAGGTTAAGTAATTGCTATAATACTTAAATACTCTGTAAAAAAATATTCCATCATTTTTCTTCAGGAACAAGCAGGGTATCGGCAAGGTTCTTCCATGCTGCCATAGTCTCCCTGTTGATACTGTAGTGGACGAAATACCCATCCTTGTCGGCGACAACGATATCCGCGTCACGCATGATCCTCAGGTGCTGCGATGCAGCCGCAGCGGTGATGCCGAGACGGCTGGCGATGGCGTTCACGCACAGGGCACGGTCTTTCACGAGCTCGAGGATTTTGATGCGCGTGTCAACCGACAGAATCTTGAAAACGCGCGCTATTTTCCCGGGATCGTTCAGGGCAGCCTCCATGTTATTAAGTAATTACGCAGGTAATATATCATATCGGTCTTCAGTGTCAAGTATTTTTTACAACATTTTTTCGGTGACCGGTTTGACAGATATGATGATACCTGCAGAATCAGCCATTATATAAGCAGGAATCCTGTACGCATCATAAAACACACGGAATGTTTATGTCTACAGCCGCTCAGCTTTACGTTCAAGCTCCTGCGTATATGCGGGTATGTCGATCACTTTCCGCGCTACGCCGTCCTGTATCGCCGCTTCAGCGACTGCGGCGGACGCCCGGACAAACACGCGGCGGTCGAACGGTTTCGGTATGAAATAATCGCGGCCGAATTCGAGGCAGATACCCCCGTAAGCCGCGCATATATAGTCCGGCACTTCCTCACGGGCAAGTCCTGCAAGGGCGTTTGAACAGGCAACCTTCATGTTCATGGTGATGTCCGAAGCTTTCACATCGAGCGCGCCGCGGAAGATGAAGGGAAAGCCGAGCACATTGTTGATCTGGTTCGGGTAATCGGAGCGTCCGGTGGCGACATAGGCGTCGACGCGGGCTTCCATGACCTCCTCGGGAAGGATTTCGGGCACTGGGTTCGCCATTGCGAATATCGCAGGATCGGGAGCCATGCTCCGCACCATGTCACGGTTGACGAGATTCGGTTTCGACACCCCGATGAATACATCCGAACCTTTCATGGCATCGGCAAGCGTACGGGCGCCTGTAGTGATAGCGAACTGACGTTTCTGCGCAGTCAGGTCTGTCCGGCCATCGTGGATGACACCTTTCGAGTCGACCATGAGTATTTCGTTCGCACCGGCAAACCTGAACAGCTCACCGATTCTTATACCCGCAGCACCGCCGCCGTTGATGACTATCCTGATTGCGCCGATCTTTTTCCCGGTCAGGTAGAGGTAATTTTTCAGGCCGGCGAGACTGATAATGGCAGTACCGTGCTGGTCGTCATGAAAAACGGGGATGTCAAGTTTTCCGCGAAGACGATCCTCGATTTCGAAGCACTCGGGAGCCGCCACATCCTCGATATTGATGCCGCCGTACATGACAGCGAGCTTCTCCACCGTCCCGACAAACGCATCCGGATCGCTCCTTCCGGTCAGGCCGTTCTGTCTGACTCCCTCAAGCGGTATCGGCCATGCATCAACACCGGCAAACGCCTTGAACAGTACGGCCTTGCCCTCCATGACCGGAATCGAGGCGCGGGCGCCGATATCGCCGAGCCCCAGAACAGCGGTGCCGTCGGTAACGACCGCAACCATGTTTCCCTTTGCGGTGTGGGTCCAGACAAAGTCCGGCTCTTTCTCTATGAGACGGCATGCCTCGGCTACACCCGGTGTGTAGGCAAGCGAAAGGTCCCTGTCGTTTTTCAGGGGTTTGAGCAAATCGAGACCAATTTTCCCGCCGAGATGGTATTCAAGCGCCATTTCCGGGGTTAACATCACTTTTTTTTCTGCCATTGAACGGTGCTCCGCGTAATGCTCTGTATATGGTTAATAAATTCAATCAATTGCGAGTATTAAATCAAATCCGTATTATTCAATCAGCGTATAATATAATATGATTATATGAGTATCCTCATTCCCGGGAACGAAGTGAATTGGGAATCCAGTATAACATCGCTCTTTCACAGGTAATCGATGACGGATTCCCGTTTTCACGGGAATGACACTTAAACGTGTAAAATATTTCATTCGCAGGTGTTATGCACTATTTGAATAATCATAAAATAACAACGCGCCCGATCCGCGTAAATCCGCGTTCTATTAACAATCATGAATAGATCGATATAATCATCATTTTTCAGTCGTTTTTTTCCCCTTGTGCCAGCGCCGGATATCCTCCTCGGCGGCATGGATTTCCTTCTGGAGATTCTCCAAACGTTCCAGAATCGGGTCGGGCAGAAGGTCGTGCCTCAGATTCATGCCCGCGACACGCTGCCCCTCGATCTTGACACACCGTCCCGGCACACCGACAACCGTGCAGTCGTCGGGAACCGGGTTGAGAACCACCGCATTCGCGCCGATGTAGACATTGTTGCCGATGGTTATTCCGCCGAGAATTTTCGCGCCTGCTCCCGCTACAACGTTGTTCCCGAGCGTCGGATGGCGCTTCCCTTTTTCCTTGCCCGTACCGCCAAGGGTCACTCCCTGGAACAGGGTCACGTTGTCGCCGATCTCGGAGGTTTCCCCGATAACCACACCGAAGCCGTGATCGATAAAGAAACTTTTTCCGATCCGGGCGGCGGGATGAATTTCGACCCCCGTAAGGAGCCTTCCCACCCACATGATAAGGTGAGGGATCACGGGGATATGGAGCCCATAAATGGAATGTGCGAGCCGATGGAGGCAGATCGCATGGAAACCGGGGTATGTAAGGATAACGTTGATCCTCGCCCAGAATCCCCGCGCCGCCGGATCGCGCTCGAAAACCGCCCTGTAGTCGTCGATGATCTTCATGGTTCCCTCACGGGAAAAGCATACTGTCCGTGTACACGTTCATGAACTCCGGCAGGGCCGCAAGCTCAAGGTGTTTTGTCATGGCCCGGATACGGTCGGCATCGTCGCGCACATCGCGGGACAGGAGCGCCATCTTTGCGCCAGTCGAGGCTGCATTACCCACGAACCGTATACGTTCGGCGGGGATGGCAGGAAGCAGGCCGATACGCCGGGCGCTGCTCTTTTTAATGTAGTTGCCGAACGCTCCGGCGAGCAGGATTTCATCGAGATCGTCAGGAGTAAGACCCGCCTGTTTGAGTATAAGGATGATGCCCGAGCTGATGGCCCCCTTGGCAAGCTGAATCTGGCGGATATCCCTCTGGGTGATGAAAACATCACGCCGGCTTTTATCTTCTTGCGCCCCCCTGCAGATTAAAAACGCGGGTTCGTTATTGAGCGTTATTATATGATCGAGAAGATAGTCGGGAATCTTCCCCGCGAGCTCCCCGCCGGTCTGAATACGGCCGAGCGTATCAACAATCCCCGTTTCGAGCAGTTCCGCCACAATGTCGATGATACCCGAGCCGCACAGCCCGATGGGCGCGGAATCGCCGATAACATCATACTCCACGGCATCAGGAGTGATGCGGAGATGCTCGATTGCACCGTTTGCGGCTCTCATGCCGCAGCTGAGCGCCGCACCTTCGAGCGCGGGACCTGCGGCGGTTGAACAGACCATGAGCATGGTGTCGTTTCTGAGCACCAGCTCGCCGTTTGTTCCAATATCGACTGCAAGCTGGACAGGCCCCGGTTCGAGGTAGTTACACGCGAGCATGACCCCGACGGTATCGGAACCGACAAATCCCGCGATACCGGGTAGCACATATATGTTTCCCCGTGGATTTATCCCGACCCCGGCATCGATGGCGCGCAGGTTCACCGGTGCATTGGTCACGGGAACGAACGGAATCATCGAAAGGCCCTCGGGATTAAAACCGAGAAACAGGTGGGACATGGTGGTGTTTCCCACAAAAACCGCCTCGTATATTTCATGGGAATCGATGCCCGCTTTTTCCGCAGCTTCAGCGACGATTTCGTTGATGATACCCTGTATTTTTTCCGCCAGGTCCCGGCGTCCGTTGGGATTCTCGATAGCGTACTTGATGCGTGATATGGTATCCTCACCGTACACGACCTGTGCATTGAGCCGTGACGCATGGGAAACCTCGCGGCCCGTCATAAGCTCGATGACAGTCCCCACAACCGTGGTGGTACCGATATCGAAGGCGATGCCGTACAACCTGCCGGTCGTGTCTCCCGGTTCCACATCCACAACACGTTTTTCCGAGGTTACAACGGTAACCTTGAAATCAGCGGTCCTGAGGATTCTGTAGAGATTGCGGACAAGGTCTATGTCAAAATCCGGACAGCGGTCGCCGTTTATATCGAGGGCACGCTTGATACGGAGCAGGTCGGCTGTCTGATCCTCGAGGGTGGGCTCTGGAAGCTCGGTATATGTTTTCGCGATCGAAGGGTTGAGTTTGAATACCCGGTCGATACCGTCCACAAGAATCCTGCCGTCGAGCACACGAATTCCGGGGCTGATGAGAACGCTCATGGGGCGGTCGATTCTCGTCTGGCAGGCGAGGCGGACGCCGCGCGCGAGCTCATCGGCAGTGAGATGCTGACGGTCGAATCCGTTCGGCTCCGGGGGATCGGGATGAATCTCGACAGTGCACTTCCCGCATTTTCCCGTTCCGGCGCAGGCAAGCTGAATCGAAAATCCGGCTGCCTTCATTGCTTCGGTCAGGAGCGTTCCGCCCGGTACCCTGATTCGGAGTCCGTCCGGTTGAAACAGCACCTCGAAGTCACTCATCTCCGTTCTCCAGGTAACGCATAATATCGTAGAAATCTTTGTACGGTGTATATGAAAGCCCGTTTTTCCCGCAGTATTCAACGAGGTCGCCGCGCGCGAACACCCTGTCCGCATTCCGTATGGCATAACGGTCGGAGTACCCGTCGCCGACATACACAACGGTCTCCCCGTTCTTTCTTGAATTCACCATGTGCCAGCGTTTGCAGTTCCCGCATCGCCCGCATCCCCTGTCCATGTAGGGGAATTCGACCCCGATGGAACCGTCGGTGAAGAACATGCTGTTCGCCCGGTAATCGACTTCGCTGAGGCCGAACTTGCCGAGAAGGTATTCTATGTAATAGTCGAGCCCGTCCGACAGTATCATGAGAGGTATACCGTTTGCCTTGCAGTATCCGACCGTTTCTTTGAAGCCGGGCGTCAACCCGTATTTATCGAGGTGACGGTCGAGCTCTTCGCGTGTTACACGGGTGTTTGCGCATTCACGGACGAGACATTCATGCGAGGAAATGGTACCTGCTTTCCACTCGTCGATTATTTTTGTATGCCAACCCTGTCTGAGCAGGTCGGGAAGAAGAAATGTCTCAAAAATGCTGTCTCCTATATCGTGTTTGGTAATGGTACCATCAAAATCCACAAAAAGCCGTGTTGCCTGTTTCAATATAAAATCTCCTTGCTTTGTGAAAATTCAGAAAAGAAGCAGCTTAACCGCCAGCGCCAGAAGTATGAGTCCAAACAGTATCTGGAGCAGCCGTGCATGTAACTTTGAATTGACCCATGCGCCGAAACGTGCCATCGGGACACCTCCGATCGCAAGCGGAATCGCAGCCGACCACCATACATATCCGCTCGACCATCCGGGAAGCTCCACGATTCCCGAACCATGCCACATATATGACACCATTCCGGCCAGGCCGATAAAAATGATTACGAAGCTCGATGTACCGGCCACCCGGTCAACGGGAAGCGCAAAAAGTAGTATAAGCGCCGGAACCATGACGATACCGCCGCCGATTCCGAGAAAACTTCCCGCCATACCGGCAATGAATCCCAGTAACGGCAGGAATTTCAGGGGAATGAGCGCTTTTCTCTCTTTCACGCTGACGACGGGTTTTCTGAGGCCTTTTATGATAATAAGCAGGGATGACACTATGAGGAGCGCGGCGAACATCTTTTTAAGGGCGCCGGGATCGGTAATCGCTGCAAGCCATGCTCCGGCCAGGGAGCCGAGTATAGCCAGCGGTCCCATTATCCACACGGTGCGCATGTCGACTTTTTTGTTCCGGTAGTGTTTCTGTACCGCTGAAACAGAAAAAATCGTCACGAGAAACATGTTGGTTCCGAAAATAATCTTTACCAGATTATCCGTATGAACGCCCAGAAGCGGGAACACGATCATACATAACGGCGTCAGTACCGCCCCGCCTCCGACTCCCATGAATCCGGCCGAAAAACCGGCGAGTGCACCGGTCAGAAAAAGTTCTATGAGTGAGATTACCGGCATGAAAACCCTGTACCCTGTTTATTTCACTTCTGCAATAACACCGGTTTGTGCACCCTCCGCCAGAATGGAATTGTACATTTCGGGATTGTTGAGAACCTCAATTGCCTTTTGAAGCTGAATGTCCCAATCCTTCGATGCAATCGTCCGTGCGGCACTGCCGAACTTCGTTGCGGCTATCTCACGTTTGAGGATACGTTTTATGGTATCGAGGTTAGCATCAAAATCTTTGTCACGGCGTTCAATGAGCGTTTTTTCCATGTCATCGATCATTTTAACGATATCGCTGTCATACTTCTCGTTATCGATGACCTTCTTGAAATTATCAAGGTATGTCTTCCCGGGGATGGTGTACTTGAAGACCTTCGAGTCCTTGATATAGTCTCTGAACTCATTGGCCAGCGCATCGGTCACGACAAAGTCTTCCTTCAAATCGGGATGTTTATCGCTGTAGAGCACTGCAAAATCAAAAAATATGCTCTGGCCGGCAAGCTGGGTTACGATATTCCCGACCGTTTTTTCCTTGACGATGAGGTCAGGCGTTACGCCCCCGCCCTCGTAGACGACGCGATTCTTGGTGAGGGTGTAGAATTTACTGTGGGTTTTCAGGCTGTCTTCTTTACTCTCGGTGGTTCCGGTCAGCTCTTCCTCGTCACGGCTGAATGCGGCTTCCTCGTCGAGAGAGCGTTCACGGTGTATGCACCGTCCCGAAGGCGTATAATAGTATGCGGTGGTCAGCTTGAGTCCGGTGTCTCCCGGCAGATCGAGGAGTGTCTGCACCGAACCCTTGCCGAACGTGGTTTCCCCGATGAGTACCCCGCGGTCGTGATCCTGGATCGCGCCGGCAACAATCTCCGATGCCGAAGCGCTTCCCCTGTTGACGAGCACCACGAGCGGTGTCTGGGGGAGCAGAGGCATCGAAGCGGCTATGAGCTGATCCTTGTCCTTGTCGTTGCGGCCCCGTGTGGAAACGATGAGGGCTCCCTTCGGCAGGAATGCGTTGGAAATATCGCGGGCGACGTTCAGGAGACCACCCGGATTATAACGCAGATCGAGTATGACTCCCTTGAGATTCTCAACCTTCCGCAGGCTGTCGAGCGCCGCCGTCATCTCGTCGGGTCCTTCGGCGTTGAACCGGTTGAGCTTTATGTACCCTATGCCCTTGTCGATCTGGCCGCTGAAGGGTATGTTGACAAGTTTGATTTTTTCACGTTTTATGGTAAATGCCAGTAAGTCCTCGTTGTTACCCCGCTTCACCTTGATATTGACGATGGTGTTGACTTTTCCGCGGAGCCTGCTCACCACATCGTTGATCGGTACTTTGAAGGTGCTCGTGCCCTCGATATCCACAATCACATCACCCGCCCGTAATCCGAGCCTCATTGCAGGAGAGCCGTCGATGGGAAATTCCATGACCGTAGGGTAATCGTTGACCGTGGCAATGGAGATACCGAGACCGGCAAACTCGCCTTTCGAATCCTCCTGCATCTGCCGGTAATCGCCGGGATCGAAAAAGGACGTGTAGGGATCGAGGGTTTCGATCATGCCCTGCACACCGTTTTTAGCCATTTTCCATGGATCGATATCCTTGATATAATCGTTGAGGACGATTTTGTATACTTCGCTCCAGAGCTCGATACCTTTCCCCACGTTTTCATAATCGAGGTTTCCCGCACCGATTGCCTCGAACGCGAAAATGACCGAGCTGATAATAACCGCCGCGACGACCATATTAAAAAGAAGAATTCTGCGCTGTTTCCTGCTGTCCATGTAAAACCTCCGTCGTGGTATTCCCGTTTATTCCGATGCCTGAACGGGATTTGAAAGGGTTCCGATAAATTCGCATGTTATCTCGACGACATCCCCGGGTTCGAGAGCGCCGACGCCTTCGGGCGTCCCCGTGGTGACGACATCCCCGGGTTCGAGTGTCATAATCTTTGAAATATATTCGATAACTGTCGGAATATCAAAAATAAAATCACGGGTGTTGCCATCCTGGCGAAGCTCGCCGTTCACCTTGCTCTGAACGCCGATTTCCACAGGATTTTTCACCAGTCCGGCGGGAAGAACGCAGGGTCCCAGCGGCGTAAAGGTATCGAAATTCTTCGAAGGCATCCAGGGAAGATGCTCCGCAAGGTCCTTTTTTTGAAGGTCGCGCGCGGTTATATCGTTAAGGCAGGTATAACCGGCTATATAGTTCATGGCATCCTTTGCGGGTACATTTTTCGCCTGTTTGCCGACTATGAAGGCGAGCTCGGCCTCGTAGCTCATCATTCCGATCCACGCGGGTCTCACGATCTCGTCGCCGTGCCCGATGACAGTCGATGGCCATTTACCGAACAGGACGGGTTTTTCGGGAAGTTTCTGGTTCATCTCCTCGATGTGTTTACGGTAGTTGTTGCCGAGGGCGATTATCTTTCCCGGATAGAGCGGGGGATTGACGCTGTATTCTTCCGTTACCGCCAGATCGTTCACAAGTCCGTGTCCGGAAACAAATTCCATGATCTTTTCGAGAAACGCGACGGTGAACCGGCCGGTCCATATCAATGTCTCGATGTCCGGGACAAAATCATCGCAATAACCATCGCACCATACCTCGTACATGCTGATCGCCTTTGTCAGATCGATCATGGAACCGCCGTCTTCAATACCGAGAATAACCGCATCGTCTTTCAGAAGTGAATATACCCGCATAAAGTCTCCTTAAAGTATTCTCATGAATTTTTCATGCTGCTCTGAACCCTGATTATTTATAAACGCCGAAAAAAGTACAGGTAACTATGGTGTAACCTCATTAATAACAATGTGCGATAACGTTATTCCGGCTTTCACATGATCCCCCTCGGCTTCGCCGTATCCCCCTTATTGACGAAAGGGGGAACCACATCATTACCACCCATAAAAAAGGGGTATGCTGAAAGGCGGAGGGTATCTTTTTAAGAAAAAATACAAATTTGTGAATTATTTGGGTTAACTGCCTTTCCTGTCCGGTAATGAATTACCGGATATTTCTCAAAAAGTCTCTTTGTCCCTCTGTCTCTTTGCCCCTTGTGCCTTATGCCTTATGCCTTGTGCCTGTATCAACAAGCCTTTATCACTCTCTTTTTCCCGGCCAGATCCTCTATGATTTCAATGGTCGAATACTGTCCGGTCCGCGCAATTTCCTCCCGCACCGCTCCGGCCTGTCCTTCGCCGCATTCCAGGAGGAGGAGGCCGCCCTGTTTAAGGTAACCGTATGCGCCGCGGGCGATGATGCTCAGATATTTCAGGCCGTCTTCGCCGCCATCGAGCGCGATCCTCGGTTCATAACCGCTCACCTCGGGCTGGAGGATTTCGATGTCACCGCTCAGCACATAGGGCGGATTGGAGATAATCGCATCGAACGGCCCGCGGCCATCGAGAGCTTCGAGCATATCGCCCCCGACAAAGGTGATACGGCTCTCCATTCCCAGCACATGGGCATTCTGTTCGGCCAGAAGAAGCGCATCACCGGAGATATCCGAGGCTACGGCTCGTGATTCGGGAATCTCGTAAAGAATGCTGAGAGCGATGACGCCGGTTCCGGTGCCGATGTCCGCGACGACCGGGCAGTCGCGGTGCCAGAGAAAATCCACCGCGCACCCGACAAGTACTTCCGTCTCGGGCCGTGGAATGAGCGCCCGGCGGTCGGTTTTTACCTCGAGATTCCTGAATCCCGCGGAGCCGATGAGGTGCTGAAGCGGCTCACGGCGGAGACGCCGGCGGTAGAGGGCGCGAAAGCGGTCGAGTTCATCATCGGTCAGCGGCCGGTCGAATTTCATGTACAGATCGAGCCGTGAAAGGCCGAGCACGGCACCGAGCATCTGTTCGACTTCAAGCCTTGGATTCTCGAATCCTTTTTCACGGAGATGTTCGGATGCTTTATTGATGATGTCGATCACACGCATCATCCCACCAGCTTTATTTTACCAGTTCCTTCGCCTGTTCTTCCAGCGCCTCTCTGCGGTCTTCTATCCTGAGGGCGTCGATCAGCTCATCGATATGACCGGCAAGAATGCTGTCGAGTTTATGGAGCGTCAGCGTGATACGGTGGTCGGTGACCCTGTTCTGAGGGAAGTTGTACGTCCGTATCTTTGCCGACCGATCTCCCGAGCCAACCATGGACCGCCGCACAGCGCTCCGGGCGTTCTGCTGCTCCGTCAGCACCTTGTCGAGAAGACGGGCGCGGAGGACCTTCAGCGCCTTGTTCTTATTCTTGAGCTGGCTTTTCTCATCCTGGCAGGTGACCACGATTCCGGTCGGAATATGGGTGACACGAACCGCAGAGTCGGTCGTGTTGACACTCTGGCCGCCGGGCCCGCTGGAACGATAAACGTCGATTTTCAGATCGTTCGGATTGATTTCGATATGGACATCCTCCGCTTCCGGGAGAACGACAACCGATGCCGCGGACGTATGAATCCGTCCCGAAGATTCGGTGGCGGGAACGCGCTGGACACGGTGGACGCCGCTCTCATATTTGAGATGGGAGTAAACATCGCTCCCCGAAACGGAAAAGATGATTTCCTTGAATCCGCCCATCTCTGTCGGCGCAGTGGAGAACACCTCGGTCTTCCAGCCTCTCATTTCGGCATAGCGATCGTACATGCGGTAGAGGTCCGCGGCAAACAGCGATGCCTCATCACCGCCTGTCCCGGCCCGGATTTCCATGATGATGTCCTTCCCATCCAGAGGGTCGGGAGGAAGCAGGAGGAATTTTATTTCTTCTTCGAGACGCTGGAGTTCCTCTTCGAGCGTTTCGACCTCGGCTCGTGCAAGAGAGGCCATTTCGGGGTCTTTTTCCTCCGCTTCGAGAATCTGTGCATCGTCGAGCTGTGTGACGAGCCGTTCATACCTGCGGAAAACCGCCACTTTCGGTTCGAGGATCGAACGCTCCTTCGCGAGTTTTGACATGAGAGGCGGGTTTGAAATCACTTCCGGGGAGGACAGACGCCTGCCGAGCTCCTCATACCGTTCATATATATGCCGTATGCTGGTCTGAAGAGTCGAACTCATGCCGCCCCCTCTCCCTCGCCGAGAACGGCCTTGAGGGCGCAGAGCGCGACTTCGAGCATACCATCGTCAGGCTCGGCCGTTGTCATGTACTGGAGCCACAGGCCCGGCATAATCAGAAGCTTCACTATGGCGCTGGAGCGGAACCTGCCGGAGAGTTTCAAAAGCTCGTAGGAAACCCCGGCAACAAACGGAAGCAGGAGCAGGTGTGTCGCCAGCCGCTGCGGGAGAGACTGCAGGTGCCCGAACACCAACGGAAAGAGGGAATCGGCGATTCCGAACAGAACAATGCTGAAAATTGCCACGATGAGTATGAACGACGTGCCGCACCTCGGGTGAAACCTGCTTTTCAGGCGCACCAAGTCGACCGTGAGGTCCTCCGAAGCTTCGAGGGTGAAAATACTCATATGCTCGGCACCATGATACCGGAAAACCCGTTGTATATCCTTCATTCTCGATATGAGCGCAATATACAGTACGAACAGGACAAGCCGTATCGCGCCCGCGACAAGATTAAACAGAAGCGCGCCTTTCGACAGTCCGAGGTATGTGGCAACAAATATGGGGAATGCAAAAAAAATCCCGAGGGCCGCACCGAGCGCAACCACTATCGACCCGGTCAGCAGAACGGTGTTCCAGAATGCTCCGGATTTCGAGTGTTCCTTTCCCGACTTTTTATCCTCGTACTTCATCTGAATATCGGCGGACCAGTTGAGGGTTTCCATACCGATGAAGAGCATCTCGAAGAAATTGATCGCTCCCCGGAGAATGGGGAAATCGAGGTATCGGTGACGTTTCACGAAGGAAGTGTACAGCCGTCTGTTCAGCTCGATGGTGCCATCGGGAAGCCGGACAGCGGTGGCGATTGCCTGCGGCGAACGCATCATCACACCCTCGATGACAGCCTGCCCGCCCACATTCATATCGACCGTGGATTCCATTGCGGATTTTGTTCCGTTGGCGCCGTGAACAGTATTTTTTTCATGATCACTCATAAAACGGAATCTCTCATTGCCTGTACGAAATTCAGGGTTCAGAAATAAATAAGGCCGTTCCGCTTATACGGAAAGGCCTCTCATTTTCTGCAAACAGTAATTTCTAATTCTCACTGGATGATTCTT